>NZ_CALIED010000009.1:0-18838 GCF_938022135.1 uncultured Psychrobacillus sp. | reverse complement strand
ATCCCAGTAATAAAGATAAAAATACTTGACTAAGGGTAAGAAAGCGTCCGGCTGGTGCGGAAATCAATTCTACTCTCTGATCTAAGATTTCTTTGCATCATAAATCAACCCTACCCTTTAACATAGCCAATAGATAAAAGGGCTTCTCCTACAGAGAGCCCTTTTGAGATTAACTTTTAGAGTGTTCCAATTTCATGACACCTACTACATAAGAACATTTTTTAGTATAACGTCAAGAATGATTCAGGTGAATGGATTAAAAAACCTTCCATTGTTAATAAAAATAAATAAAACCATTAATAAAAATAATGAAGATGATATTAGAATAGCGATCAAATCTCTTTTTCTGAACTCCTTTAAGCTAAACCAGGAGCGAGTTTTAAATTTACCGAAACCTCGAAGATCCATTGTATTGCTGACTGTTTCAATACGTTCCAGACTAGAAAAAATAAGTGGCATTATAATAGAGCCAGCATTTTTTATTCGGGTAAATAGTTTTTCATTATTAGACATGTCCACCCCGCGAGCCTGCTTAGAACGAGAAATGGTTTTAAAATCCCTTTGTATATCAGGGATATAGCGTAGAGCAATAGAAACCGAGTAGGCAAGTCGATAGCTTACACCGATGCGGTTTAGAGAAGCTGCAAACTCACTTGGATGTGTGGTGACTAAGAACAAAAGAGCAGGAGGGATTACTGCAAAATATTTCAATGTAATATTTAACTGGTAAAACAATTGCTCCTGCGTAAGTGTATAGCGCCCCATGGACCCAGTAATAGGGTGGGAGGTACCATAAATAGTTGTCCCATGCTGAGGGGCGAACAAAAATATGGCTATATTGTTTAATAATAAAAACACGAGGATAAAACCAAGCACTAAGCTGATATCCTTTAATTTAATATCCGATATATAAAATAAAATAAAGCTACCGAGCAACAGCACCATTAAAACTCTTGTGTCATACGTTAACATGGCTGCAGTGGACCAAAGTAGGAAACAGATTAGCTTGGTTGAACCTGTTAGGCGATGGATAATAGAGTCACGATCAAGATAGCTTAGCAGTTCGTTGCCCATTAAATCGCACCTCCCGATCATATTGTATAAATTGCTCTACAAAATCAGAGGGATGCTCAATTTTAAGCTGCTTAGCAATCTCATATAAGGAAGATTCCTTTAAGTTAGCCTCTAGAATTAAAGAGGGATTCGATAGGATATGGGCTGGTGAGTCATCCACTAATATCTTCCCCTCTGTTAACACGATTGCGCGGTCTGTATATTCCGTCATTAGGTGCATATCATGGGTAATTAATATAATGGATGTACCCTTCTTCGTTAAATCTTCTAAGAACGTCATTAGTTCTGTAGTATGCTTGTAATCCTGCCCCGCTGTAGGCTCGTCCAATAATATAATTGGGGGCTCCATGATGAGGATAGAAGCAATTGATAAACGTTTTTTCTGCCCATAGCTCAAGGCTGCAATCGGCCAGTTTCTGAAAGGGTATAATCCACAAGTCTTTAATGTTTCCTCCACTCGTCTGTTAACTTCCCTATCTGATAGTCCAAATTGAATAAGTCCAAAAGCAACTTCATCGAAAACTGTTTGCTTAGAAAACATATGGTTTGGATTTTGGAGGACAAAGCCTACACGATGAGCTCGTTCCTTGATAGAGTCGTTAATCGCATTAAAACCCTCGAAATATATAGTGCCTTCAGTAGGTCGTTCAAAACCACAGATAAGAGATGAAAGGGTAGATTTACCGGCTCCATTGGCTCCGATAAGGCTAATCATTTCTCCTTTATGTAATTGAAAAGACACGTTTTTAATAATGTCTAAATGATTCCCGTAGTGGAAGCTGATGTCATCAAGTGTCAGGACAGGCTCATTTTTATACCCAAGCTGAATTGGAGAGCATCTTGCATCGCTAAATGTTTTTAGCTTCTGCCGGAAGGAGTCATTTACAATGCTGTCAACCTTAGTTAGATTGGGGTGATCATTCAATTCACATCCAGCATATTTTAAAGCTTTAATGTAAAGTGGTTCTCGTATCCAATTATCCGTTAATAACGATCCTGCCAATAGCTCATTGGGGCTGCCGTCTGCAACTATCTGACCGTGATTCATTAATATTATGCGATCGATAGGTTCTGACAAAACATCCTCTAATCTGTGTTCTACAATGATAATCGTTTTGTTGCTATCTGCATGAAGCTGATCAATCAGTCTCATTGCTCCCTTCCCAGAAGCAGGATCAAGGTTAGCAAGAGGTTCATCAAACAATAGAATATTCACATCGTTTACTAAAACGCCAGCAAGAGCGACTCGTTGTTTTTGACCGCCCGAGAGCTCATGAATCCGAGCATCTAAATGATTGGACATTTTTACTAAAGAGGCTGCTTTTTGAACGCGTTCATGCATTTTTTGTGTGGGTACAGCATTATTTTCTAGGGAAAAGGCTATATCCTCGCCGACAGTAAGGCCAATAAACTGACCATCCGTATCCTGGAGTACCGTACCAACCTCCTGTGAAATGGTAAAGAGATCAAGCTCTCTGGTCTCTCTCCCATGAATGGTAAGGTTTCCTGTCATACTGCCTTTATAAGCAAAAGGGGCAAGCCCGTTCAGGCAATGAACGAGCGTGCTTTTCCCAGAGCCGGATGGTCCGACAATAGCTACTTTTTCCCCTTCGTAAATCACTAAGTTGATATCGTGCAAAGTAGGTTCGGATTGACTATTATATTGAAAGCTAAAGTGTTTAAATTCGATGACTGGCTTTTTCATGTAAATCTCCTTATCTACTTATTCCTCGTAGCTCAGGCTTCCTTTTTTAGTTCTTGTCTTTGCATACGCAGTAAGCAATAGTGTACCTAGAATTGCAACTGTAATAATATTAGAAGCAGCAGCGACGATCCCTTGTGTAAATACTTTATTTGCAGGCTCTGCATAAATAAGAATGTCCAATAATGGAGCTATTAAAGCCCATGCAATTACTTGAACAACGATTTGAACAATGTTAAATAATATAATGTGTTTTTTACCAAACTCTCCATCCTCAAAAGAAAACTTCTTAAAATATAATCCGATACCTAATCCAACAAATGCGGATGAAATGACCCAGCTCCACCATATAGAACCATAAGAAGTAAGGTCGTTTAAAGCATGACCAAATAATCCAACAAATAAACCCGATATCGGTCCAAAAATAGCTGAAATGAGTGCTAAAAAAGCATAGGATGTTTGAATTGTCGTATTAGGTATACCGGTAGGGACTGCAGCAAATTTAGCTAGAATTAGGAACACAGCTGTTCCGATACCTATTGCAACAACCGTCCTAGTTGAAAAGATAGATTTTTTCATTTCATTTCTCCCCCTATATATTTTATTGCCAGTCATCCAATTAAGTGATTGTAATAACAGCTTTCCGAATCGTTATTTCTGTATTAGCACCTGTTGAAATCTTATAGGTATCAGCGAAGGAGCCTTGATTTAAGGCAATTCCTATATTATCAAGAGAATTCACATACATGAGTGCATCCCCTAACTCTGCGGCCGCGAAAGAACGACCATACGTAACTTCTCCCTCATAGGCTACCTCTCCGTTAATAGAAAGCGAAACGTCAAATTTATCTCCATATTCTACATTCAGCTGCTTAAACTGTAGACGATGAATATTAGTCCAAAGATTGCCGAATGGCCGATCGATGACATCAATGACACCTGTAATCGAATTATTTTCAATAACTGCCTCCTTTAATGGCAGTTCAACGATCAAAGATGTAGGGATAGAGGGTCCGACGTCCTCCATATGAATGTCACCAGAAGCAAGTCGTGCCCCTGTATAGGCAAAAATGTCACGTCCATGAAACGTGTGAGATTCTCCAGAATTCGGTAGGCGGTTTTTTGACTCGTCAATTTCTCTCACTTCTTTAATACCAATAAATCGATTAATGTGGGTTAATGTGCCATTGTCTGGGGTGACAATATATTGATCGTTTACGGTCTTAGCAACTACACTTCTCCGGTCCGAACCAACACCAGGATCTACTATGGAAACAAATACTGTATCACTTGGCCAATAGCTGATGGTTTGTAAGAGACGATAGGACGCCTCCCAAATATTGTACTGAGGAATCTGGTGTGTCAGATCAAATAGCGGAAGTCCACGCTTCACACTATTGGCTACCCCGTGCATAGCGCTTACTGCACCGTCGTTGATACCAAAATCTGATTGAAATACTAATAAACCTTCTGTCATGTTAAAACACTCTCCTCATTATTTTTGGAGGAGAGCGAATTAAAAAACTCGCCCTCCTCAATCATTGGATTGAAAAGGACGAGATACTCGTGTTACCACCTTTATTCACTACTTATTCACATAAGCAGCCTCAGCAAGTACAGAAATTCCGTTAATATGAAATTCTAGACTGTGGTGTGGATAACGGGTACCAATCCCGCTAGCATCTCAGGCGCAGGTAACTGCACGTTCAATGTAGTGCTCAGAGGCCATTGTTCAAATGGTGTTTTCTGCTTCTTTTCAGCTACCGAAGCTCTCTTTGAAGAAAACCACTCATCTTACTTTTTCTCTTCATCGCATTAACTTATTATAGTGAATTTACAATTAATTCTGATAACTGTCAAGCGTTTTTTAAAGTTCCTTTATACTTTCTTCCTGTGCCTTTTCCCATTCCTCTCTTAAAATACCCATTCGAATGGAATCATAGTAAACACCATTATATAAGCGGACTTTACGAATTCTTGCCTCCATAGACATTCCAAGCTTTTCTCCGACCCGAATCATCCGTTTATTACCTGACCAGGTCGTATAGCCTACCCGGACAAGTGGCATTGTAGTAAAAAGGTGGTTCATCCAAAGTCTCATAGCGCGGGTTCCTAGCCCTTTACCCCAGCTTGGAGCTTCATGAAAGCCTATACCCATCTCAAGCCATTTAGAAGGTTCATGCTCCCAATAATATGAAACGATTCCACGCAATATACCATCTACTTCAATCCCCCAAAAGCTTTTACTATCCACGTAAGACTCCGCTTTTTCCATAAATACCTCATAGGGAGTTGGCTTATAGTCATAATAAGGAGCATCCCACTTTTTCCACTCAGGCTCCTCATCTTTACACATTAATTCCCACAGTCTAGATAAATCATTGTACTGAATTGGTCGTATGATTAATTCTTGATCTTGATACAAGTTGTTTTCCTCTTTTCGTATTAGGTCTGTTTTTTTCTGTTTGTATTGAAAAGAGAAATGCTAGAAGTCTACTTTTCAATCACCATTAGTTTGTTTTTCATTCTCTATCAGTCCCTTCCATACTAGTAAACTAAGTATATAATAATTTTAGAAAAATGAGAAAATAAAAAATATATCGTGGTATAATTTTACTAACCAAATAAGGAAAGGGGATAGTTCTATGTTTTGTGCAGTAAATTTTGTAGAGGTGAAATATAGCTAAACAAAAGGAGAGTCCAAATGAAATTAGAAACTGAGAGATTAGAAATTATCCCTTGTACGGAAGAAACTGCTCAAATGGCGGAAAAGCAAAGCTATGATAATGGGCCACAGATTTCTATGTCTTTAGAGATGCTTAAAGCGGATCCTTCCTCAATGGGTTGGGGAGCGTGGCTGGTGATAAAGAAAAGTGATGGTCAGGTCATTGGGGATATTGGTTTTAAGGGAAATCCTAATGTAGATAACCAAGTAGAGGTAGGCTATGGTTTATTAAAGGAGTATTGGAATAAAGGCTATGCAACAGAGGCAGTAGGCGCCATCATTCAATGGGCTTTTGCAACTGGTAAGGTGGATGCAATTATTGCGGAGACACTTTCCGATAATCTTGGCTCCATGCGTGTATTAGAAAAGCTAAATATGCAACGAGTAGGAACTTCTGAGCAAATGGTCAATTGGAAATTGGTGAAATAAAACAAAAAATCCTGTGATAAAAAACACAGGATTTTTTATAAATATATGTATTAATTTCTCAAGGCTTTTCCTAGCTCCTCGATCGAGCTAACAATGACGCCGTTTTGCTTGATCAGTCCAATAACAAACAAGTTGCGGTACATAAATTGATTTTCGGTTCCATCTTCAATTAATGCGTTAATTTTTTTCTTATTTTCCCGACCTTGTTGGCGCGTATCGGTATAGAGTGCATAAATTGGCCGATTTAACATAGAGAATGCACCAATTTCTGCTGCAACACCAGAATCTATTTCAACTCCATCAATTACGGCAACAAGGAAGTCACTCTTCTTCAGGGCATCGATGTCTGCACTAGCGATAAGCAGGCTATCTGCATAGGCCATTTTATCATTAATTGCTGTATTTTCCTGTGGTACATATAAGTCAACGCCTGGGAGTGAAGCTCGAATCTCCTTTGCTACTAGTTCATTTACTAAACGATCTCCTAATCCAAATAATCCATTTGCTAAATAACCTTTTTTCATCATTCATCCTCCTTTTCCATCTTTCATTGTAGGGAATTTTATATGAAATGCATAGGTAAAAAGGAAATAAGATTATATAAAGAGAATTATTAAGAAGGGGAACTTATATGAAAACCAAAAGCTTATATTTTATTAGACATTGTAAGGCAGAGGGACAAGAATCGAATGCTCCTTTAACAAAAGACGGGGAACAAAGTGCCAAAGACCTTGTGCCGTTGTTAGAAAAATTACAGATTGACTATATCATTTCTAGTCCCTTTAAGCGGGCCGTCCAAACAATCGAGCCTTTTGCTCACCAAGCTGGTTTGAAGATACATATTGATGAAGCGCTAAGTGAGCGTATTTTAAGTAAAGAGCCTATGGATGATTGGCTAGTGCAATTAAAGAAGACTTTTGAAGATATAGATCTTACCTTTCCCGGTGGAGAATCTAGCCGAGAGGCACTAGGCCGTATTTTGAATGTAGTAAATGAGGTGTCAGGTATAAAGGGTGTTAAAAATGTGGGAATAGTGTCTCATGGGAATATCATGTCTCTATTATTCAATCATTTTGATAGTACATTTGGCTTTGACGAATGGAGTCGCATGAAAAATCCAGACATTTTCTTGCTAGAAGGCAAAAATATTAGTCGTGTAGAAATAGAAAAAATCCTGTCTAATTAAAGGCAGGATTTTTGTCATAATATAATACGCTTTTAAGATTCTTTACTGCTTGAGGAGCTTGAAGGTATACGAATATTGCTCATTTGACGTTCTTGTTCTTGCTCAGCGATTATATCGTTGTCCTCAGCGTTATCACGGGTAACCTTTTGGGTAAGGATTGCCCCTACTGCTACTAAAATCATTACTGCAATATAATATCCTTTTTCGTTTAGCTGCAAATTATCTGCATTGTATAGCCCAATACTAAACATGACGACCCCTGCAAAAAAAGTGAAATAAGCTAGCACCGTAAAAGCCATCGTATTTCTTCGTCTATACCTCTTTGTATTCATGACATACGCCCCTTTGTATTGGTTTTAATTGTTATTATATGAATTATATTCTAGCATGAAAGAATAATAGTGTAAAATATTCTAAAGTATATGATTATTGTTAAAGATTTATAATTAGACATATTTCGTTATTATTCTCTAGCTTTAGAAATATAGTCAGATGTTAGCTCTTGGCAAGGTATAAATAAAATAATAGGAGATGGAAAATGAAATATATAATACCAGAATTAGCAGAAATACAAACACTAACATCCAGAATAAATACAATTCAATCATTACCAGATAATCCTATGGGAGCAGAACGAGTAGTAAGAGGCAATACCCATGCTTTTGCTGTGAAGGAAATACCGGGACCTGCTTTTAATACGGTGAGAGGATTAAATAGTTACGATTTAAAATACTTAGATGAAATCCTTTTCTTTTATAAGGAGCTATCTGTCTCTTTTCGAATAGAGGTTACTCCACTGAATAGTTCTGATCAACTGTTTCGCAAGCTATCAGATATGGAATATTATCAATCTGGTTTTCATTCCTCCTTTATAAGGTCTGTCTCTAGTATTAAAAGTGGAAGTTTGTCGACAACTATCGAAGTTCGTCCTCTTAAAAAGGATGAATTTAACTTGTTTTCAGCTATCTATGTAAATGCTTTCGGTCTGCCTACTTTTATACAAGACGGGATACAGCAAAACAACCAAATATTATATGACGTGCCGGGCTGGAATTTTTACTTAGCACTTCGACAAAATGTCCCGGTAGGCATTGGAGTTTTATATGTGGAAGGGGAACTTGCCACCTTGGCAGCTGCCGCAACTCTACCAGCTTATCGGGGAATGGGAGTGCAGCGTGCACTGCTAAATAAGCGAATAGAGAAAGCAGTGGAGCATGGTGCAAAGTATATTACTAGTGAGGCTGTTTTCGGAAGTAGTAGTCATCGAAACATGGAACGTCAAGGGATGAAGTTAGCCTATACGAAAGCTATATGGACAAAGCGCTAAGGGAGTGATGGGCATGTTTTATCGAAGAAAGTATTATCGTGTAAAGGAAGAATTTGTGGAGAGCTTCAACAAGCTATTCAATGAAATTAATTTGCCGAATCAGTTAAAGCATGGTTCTCGCCTAGTAGGAAGATGGATGACGGCTACAAAAGATGATTTAGTAGAGATTTTTGCCATTTGGGAATATAACAGCTACGAGGAATATTTGCAAATAGAGGCTGCAGTAAGAAGTGATCAGCCACATGTTGCAAGCGTTAAAGGCTGGTATGAACAATATGGTGGCAAGGAGTATGTTCAAGAAAATTTTTTAATAGAAGTAAAAGATGAGAAAATATTTTCAACGGTAGAGAAAAATTATGACTAAAATGCTAGCTGCTTTTCTAAGAATGGGTTTAGGAATTGCCTTATTTCCATTAACCATATGGAATATAACCATGAATCACAAAAATAAAATAAATCCAGGCAATATTATTAAAACTAAGAACTCTAATGTACACGTTATATTGGAAGGAGAGGGGCCTGATGTAGTCATATTAGAAGCGGGATTAGGCTCAATCTCTATTGACTGGTCCGAAATTCAGCCCAAAGTTTCTAAGATTGCTAAAGTATTGTCCTATGATCGAGGAAATTACGGATGGAGTAAAACAAGACGACAAGCTCTAACTGCTCGAGATTATGTAGAGGAGTTAAAGGAGCTGTTGGAAAAGTTAGATCTTCAACCACCTTATACTTTAGTAGGGCATTCCTTTGGAGGACTTATCATGAGGCTATACGCGAGCTTGTATCCAGAACAGGTGAAGGGTCTACTCCTAGTCGATGCTGTGCATGAGAACCAGTATGCTCCTGGTAACCAAAACTGAGGATTTAAATGTTTGGTGACTTTTGGGTATGTGACTTCTCTTATGGGTCTGCCTAGAATATTAAAGCAAAAGGCAGGAAGAAAGTTTTTGGGTGGAGAGAAAATCATTATTTAAATTATACTGGGTATACAATGGGGGCTTACCAAACGATTTATCAAGAGTATATGGATATTGCCATTTCAGCAGATCAATTAAAGAATGCAAAGCCCCTTTTAAATGACTTGCCTGTCACTGTATTAAGTTCTAATAATCCCGAGGAAAGATGGGTTCAACAGCAGCTTTTGTTATCCAAGTTAACAGCCAGGACAGAGCATATCCAAACAGATAAAGGTCACTCTATTCATTTAGAGGATCCTTTCGTAGTTACCAATGCTATTATCAAGTTACTAAACACAGGAGAATCCAGAAATGTTTAACGTACAACAAATTTTAACAAAAATAAAAAGCGTAAACCGTCCTTTTGTTTTAGGGGTAGACGGGCTAAGTGGAGCAGGAAAGACTACTTTTACGGATCAACTAGCTCAAGAACTGCAGGAAGCGGGTCATAAGATTGTTATTATCCACCTTGATGATTTAATAGAGGTTCGAGAAAAGCGTTATAACACCGGGCAACCAGAATGGTATGAATACTATAGCATGCAATGGGATGTTTTAGACATTCAGGAAAGGTTGTTTAAGTCAATTCATGAGAAGGCAAAGGTTCTTCAGCTTAAATTTTATAATGCCCAAGAAGATCAGTGCTTATCAAAGGAAGTCCCCCTGAAGGACTGTACAGTTCTATTAATTGAGGGGGTGTTCCTTCAACGTAAGGAATGGCGTAGTTTTGTTGATTATTTAATCTATTTGGATTGTCCGAGAATGATTCGAAACGGACGGGTGTTGAAGCGAGATTCCTATATAGGAGAAATGGAAGCACGGCTAAATAAGTATGAACTCAGGTATTGGAAGGGTGAAGAGTTTTACTTAAGGGAAGAAAGACCATTGGAACAAGCAGATCTAGTTTTAGATGTAGAAAACGCTTCTATCATAAAAAATGTGCAATAAGTTAAATAGAAGGATAAAAAGCTAGTCTTGAAGAATATATCTAATATTTAATTTGACGGGGGGATGAAAGTGTTTAATGAGGTTAAGGTCGAACAGGTAACATCTACCGTAGAACATATGGAGGAGCTTTCTGAGCTATTAATACAAGTGGTAGAAGATGGTGCCTCTATTGGCTTTTTGCCTCCAATGGAGCTAGCGAATGCCATGGATTATTGGGAAGATGTCTTAACTCCTGAGGTTATCTTGTTTGTTGCAAAAAGGAACAATCGTATTATTGGTAGTATCCAGCTCCATCTCTGCAGTAAACAAAATGGTATGCACCGTGCAGAGATCGCTAAACTAATGACTCATCCCCATTACCGGAGAAATGGAATAGGACGGCAGTTAATGGAGAAGGCAGAAAATAGAGCTGCAAGAGAGGATAGATCCTTGATAGTTTTGGACACAAGAGAGGGCGATGCTTCCAATAATTTATATACTTCTCTAGGATATATACAGGCGGGCAAGATTCCCGGTTACGCCAAATCTGCTAACGGGGAAATGAGTACGACGATTTTTTATTACAAAAGAATAGAGGAATCTATTTAATATCGATGAGATAGATTACTTCTAACATTATACTTCAAAAAAGCATCAGAAATTTTACTGTATGTAAAATTTCTGATGCTTTTTGTGTTAACGTAAATACATTTTTCAGCAAATATTTAAATTAGATGAAAAAATAACTTTTAGGGAGATATAAGGTTCCATTAACCCGTCTATTTAAGTCGAAAATAAGAATATTTTGACTATTTTTGTATTATTCTAAGAAGTTTTATCGAATAGATTGAAAAGAACTGAATCAAAAGTATAATAATCTTAATCTTCTGTTAAAAAGCAAAGAAATTTAACAGAAGTAGAGGTGGAATAGTCTATATGCCTATAGAAAAGGAGGGTAATTAAGTAATTAGGTTCATTGTCTATAATACTTTAGTTCTAAGCGGAGAAAGTGACTGGGGGGAAGTGAAATTCGGAAAATAGTAGTGGTTATTACATTTATACTACTGGTTTTTGTTGGTTCTAGCTACATCTCGGCAAGTAGTATTAACTATTTTTCTCTAGGAAATTGGTTTGTCAAAGTTCAGGAAGTGAAGGAACAAAAAGAGGTTGACGAGTCTATTAGTAATTCGTTAGTAGGATATGAAGTGATTCTTAAAGACTCTTTACAGTATCTAACTGACTCTATTCAAGAAAACCTTTTAGAAAAACAAATCTATCTTTCTAAAAAAGAGATTACAAAAACACAAGGAGAATTTAAGAGTGAGTTAAGTGAAGTTGTAAGCGATCTTGAAAACATGAATTTGGATGAACCAACTATTGAGAAGGAACTGGAAGAACAACTGGAACTAGATATCGAAAATACGTTTAAAAAAGTACTAGAAGGAATTTAAATAAACTATTAACTACTACTAACTAAAAGGGGATATTTAGGATGATGAAAACAGTTAAAGGGAAAATAATAACAGGAACAGTGGCTGTTACATTACTTGTTGGAGCGGGATCTGCATTTGGGGCATCTAATGCTGGAGAAATGCTACAAAATTGGTTTAATACGCAGTTTGGTGCAGCTACCGAGGAGTTTGATGAGACGGTAGGTGGATATCAAGACGATAAAACATTAGTAGCATCAACTCAGTACGGGGCTTTAGAGGCGAATGCTACCAATAAGATTGGTGAATCTCAAGAAGACTCTACTGCAGGTGCTGCTTCTAAGATTGATAAAGACTTGCAAGAGCATAAGGCAGCGTTAGAGGCGAAAAAAGTAGAGCTTACTAATTACACTAATGCTGAGTTCACTAAAATTTATGAGACAGAAAAAGAGAATATACGTCTTCTCTGGTTAGAGGCAAATCGAAAAGCAGAAAGAGATATGGAGGCACATACGATAGCCGAAGGATCTGCTGCTTTAGATACATTAAATGCTGAATTAGAAGCTGCAACAACAGCAGCACTTTCTGAGCTAGAAGCAGCAATAGAAGCTTCCAAGTCAGGTCTTCAGGCTACCATTGACAATCATGTGGATACTAAAACGGATGATTTGAAAGGAAAAATAGATAAAGAATTAGCAGACTTTACGCTTTGGACACAAATGATGACTAACTTCATGATTCAGACCCAAACAGATGCAATAGAAGCAGCTGCCAAAGATTTAGAGACAGCAGCGTTAACTTCTATGCAGGATTTAGTAAATGGGATAAATGAATAGGAACTCGGTAAGGTTACCAGGTTAGGGAAGATTACACCTTAAGATGGAGGATGTGAAATGAAGAGATATTCTAAATATGTTCAAAAATATAAGGTGGTTCTCCTTGTCTTTCTTATCCTGTTTGCTATGGCGATAGGAGGGGGTATTAGAACCGCTTTAGCTGATCAAGACATTGCGCTTATGATGAGTAATTGGTTTAACAAGAAGAAACAAGCTTCCGTAGCAGATATAGAACAAGCGATTACAAAGGAAAAACAAATTCTTTTAAATGACCTTGAAGTTTCTTTATCTAGCGAAATGCAGAAAGCGGCAGACCAATTAATATCGTTTGCTAATCTTGAAAAACAAAATAGAATAGTATCTCTAAACGAGTATGCTGAGTCCTTGAAGTCTCAGATGAAAATAGACAACTCTGAACAGGAGAAAGTTATTCGGAATAACCTGGATGCTATTATTGCACACGCAAAGGCTCAAATGGATGGACAAGCTAATGAACTAACATTACTTCCGATTCCTCCTGTAACGGAGGAAAAAGAGAAAGAAGCTCCTAACATTCCATTAGAGAATGAAGAAGAGCAAGGAAAAGGGGAACAAGAAGAGCGTCCTAATAATACAGATCAGGAAGGAGAAAAGAAAACAACACCTATAGATGATAAGGATAATACAGTCGATCCGATAGTAGGAGCTGATAAACCAAAGGTAGTTGATATCTATTCCATTACAGATTGGTTTAACCCACCTAATATACAAGGTATTCTAGTTGAAGAGATTGAAATCCCAAATGGCGTATTTTCAATTAATAATTCATTTTCCGATATATTAATGAATCCTCAAGCTGCGGATGCCATGAGAAGTATACTTCGGGGAATTGAAAAGCACCCACAATTCGCTGAAATCCAATATAAGTCAATAGATGAAATGTCTCGAATATGCCCTGTTTTGTTTAATGAAACCATTTTATATATGCTTAACAAATCGCTTGTTCAAATAAAAATATAATAAAAAATTACGAGTGCTAGGTTAATCAGCAATTAAAATTGTTGATTAACCTGGCACTCGTTTCTTTATAGCGTAAATTAATTTACCCTATAAAAATATAATATTGCTTTTTAAAGTAATTTAAATTACTATTAAAAGTAATGGAGGAGGGATAATGTGGAAGAAATAAGATTAAATGTTGCTTTACTTCGAAGAAAGGTGCCAAACCTAACGACTGCAGCTAAATCTATTGGAATACGTCCTGCTACAGTTTCTAACTTATGCACTGGGAAAATCGATTTAGGAAAAGCAGAGGTAAAGACTCTTGTTGGTTTAGCTTCCTTGGCAAATTGCACGGTAGATGAATTAATCATTAGGGGGGAGAAAAAAGACATGATTGAAACTCAAATTAAAGCATTGGACTTTTTTGCGCCATTAGTAAAAGGAGGCACAACGGGCTTGGTTGCTAGACCTGGAATGGGACAGCTAGTAATACTAGCCGAGCTCATGCATCGTTTTAAAGAAAGTGGTTTTACTTCCGTGTTTTTATTGCCAAAAGAAGAGCATAGTGAATTAGAGGGGACAACGGAGTTAGCTGATATTGTAACTACTTCTATAGAGGAAGCCTATCAAAAGCTCGCACACATATCTGGGGAAGCAGTTTTTATTACTGATAGAAGCTATATTATTTCGGGGGAACTATTAGATTTGCAGGAAAAAATTCTTTCGGACAATATAGAGGGTATTACAACTATTTTAGTCGACTTATCTGGAGATGTAGTGGATGAAGAAATGCCATTTGGACCATTAGAAACGGTTTGGCAGTTAGATGCAGACCTTGCAACTCGTCATATGTATCCAGCTATTCATCCCATTTATTCGACGTCATCGATAATGGAGGGAACGGATGTGGACCAACGTCATTTTGGTTTAAGACAACGCGCCCAAAAGCTACTACGACGTTATAGAGAATTACGTTCTATTGTAATGGTACATGGGATTCAAAAGCTTCCGGAAGGGGAGCAAACAACCTATGATCGTGGAGAGAGGTTAGAAGCATATTTGACGCAGCCATTCTATGTTGCGGAAAAATTCACTGGTCCAGGAGAAGTTGTTTCTATAGAACAAACGTTGAATGATGTGGAAGCAATTTTAGAAGGAAAACAAGATCAGGAAAGTGTAGAGAAGTTAAAGTTTATTGGGTGCTTGAGCTAAATAAAAATAGGTGAGAGATGTAAATGATATAGTCATTTGCATCTTTTTTTATTTGGGTGGTTAATCGTCGGTCTAAACCAAGCGTTAGCTTATTTGTTTAAGAACAGGAATTCAGGGAAAAACTACAAATAAAAAAAATATATTTGTTCAAGGGAAAGGAGGACGCCATGACTACTTTAAAAAGTAATGCACCTACCAAAGAAAATCAAAAACGTTATTCAAAAAAGAATATGTGGACTGGAATACTGTTTGGATTAGGAGTCGTTGCCTTTATAGATGAAGTGATTTTCCATCAAATCTTACATTGGCATCATTTCTATGATAAATCCACAACAGATATTGGCTTAGTTTCCGATGGATTATTCCATGCATTTAGCTTCTTTGCTACTGTGGGCTCGGCTTTTTTAATGGCAGATCTTCATCGACGCCAGGCTTTTTGGCCTAAAAGATGGCTAGGAGGCATCTTTTTAGGAGCCGGAGTTTTTCAGCTATATGATGGTACGATCCAGCATAAGCTAATGGGTTTACATCAAATTCGTTATAATGTCGATATTCTCCCGTATGACTTAGTTTGGAACATAACTGCAATTTTAATGATTATCGTTGGTTTAGTTCTATTAAAACAAACGAGTACTAAGAGTGGAGGTGATTAGGATTGCATCATCACCAACAGGAAAGTGGTTTAAATATCGATATTGCTCAAATACTACTAGGTGCTCCATTTATAATCATGCTTTTTTTATATTTACTAGCCGTATATATGTCTAATAAAAGTAAACGAAAGTGGCCAAAATATAGAACGCTATTATGGTTAGTAGGAATTGTTTTAGCAATTATATCTGTATCGGGTCCCCTCGCACAGCAAGCACATACAGACTTTGTAGCTCACATGGTTGGTCATTTGTTTTTAGGGATGCTAGCACCGTTGCTTTTAGCTTTAGCGGCACCAATGACACTATTTCTTAGGGCTTTGCCGGTCAAAAATTCGCGAAGTATTACTAGAATACTTCGAACTAGATTTATTCACTTTTTTCAAAACCCAATCGTTGCATCTATATTAAATGTCGGTGGACTTTGGTTGTTATATACCACACCTTTATTTGAAATGATGCATGAGAATAGTTTGCTTTATATCTTCATTCATATACACATTTTTCTAGCCGGCTACCTTTTTACAATCTCCATTATATATATTGACCCAACACCTCATAGAAAGAGTTATATATATAGATCAGTGTTTTTTTTATTTGCTCTAGCGGGTCATGCCATCCTTTCCAAATATATTTATGCAAACCCTCCAATCGGTATTTCCAAAACAGAAGCAGAAATGGGAGGGATGATTATGTATTACGGTGGGGACGCTATTGAGATAGGATTAATTATTATTCTTTTTTACCAATGGTTCAAACAAACCGGTCCTAAAGCTGAGATTATTAATCCTACACCTATCAATAGAAAAGAGGAGCTTATATGAAGGAGAATAATGCAAAATATACGGTTGCAGGCACTAATATTGAGGAAGTTAAAAGGCAAAATGCTAATTCTGGGTTAACTTATAATGAGTTAAACGAATTGATAGCTAAACAGTTAAAGGATGAGGAAATAAATAGTCAAAAATCAACTTAAAAGAAAGGACTGTGGTTTTGAAATGTATTTCAAAGCATTTCTCATTAAGTTTATTATGACAACAGCCGTCATTTGGATTGTACTAGGTTATTATGGGGTAGAATTATTAAATATTTTTATTACAAGTATTGCTTTAACTGTTTTAGGCTTTGTAGGTGATATCTTTTTAATGCCAAAGATCGGTAATATGCTTGCAACCTTTGGTGATTTCATACTGGCACTTGCAGTAGTTTGGCTAATAGGTACTTACTTATTCGACCCTTCCGTTCCTGCAGGAAGAGCAGCATTTATTATTTCTCTTATATTGATAATCGGAGAAATGTACTTGCATCAATATATAAAATTGCATATTTTCGAACCAAGAGTAACAAATCCAAGCGATAAAGCAGGTTATTATCAAAGAACGGATACACAATTGGAATTTGCAAAAGCATTTAGTAAAGAGGATTTTAAGAAAAAATAAAAAATGTATATTTTATCGTTTATAGCCCATTCTAATACGGTAGAAGGGGGGTAAAACAAAATGTCAAACAACAACAACCGTAATAACATCAACCGCAACAACAACAATAACAATAACAATAACAATAACAATAACAACAACGAATTCGGTGAAGAGTTCAACTTTGAAAACCTAAACAACAACAATAACAACAATAATGACAGAAACAACCGCAACAACAACCGTAATAATAACAACAATAACAATAACAATAACAACAACGATAATAACAATAACCTGTAGTTTTTAGGTTAAAAAGGCAACTTTACCTTCCTGGTAAAGTTGCCTTTTGTTTAAAAAAACAAAATAAGTGGTACCTATAGGTTAAGAAACGGGGGAATGGAATGTGGTAAACAAGTTAAAGGAGTTAGAAGTAGAAAAAGCATATGTTACTTTTATGTTCCCATTCGCCTTTCATGAAAATCAGAGACAAAAAATGATGGAAACGCTAGAAAGGCATCATTTTAATTTTTTTAATCTAAAAAACAAAACACTTCAAGCTGGTTATTATGGAAAAGGAGTAAAAGTTCGACATGAACAACTAAGTCAATTTTTTTTACCTTATATAGAAGATAAACTATTCCCCCAAACAACAAAAAATAGGGGGTTTTTAAGATATTCAAAAGAAATAAATGAGGAATTCACATGGGAACTTAAAGAACAAAAAAGTAATTTTCTTATTAATAGCGTAGACATCACGCTATGCCCCTTTGGAATTGGGGTTATAACAATCCGTACGTTAAAGGAAGGGCAAGAAAATTTGTCAGAGTTCCTTCACTTTATTTCTCACTTTAGAGTATTAGAACCTAAGCTGGAGGAGGAACAGGGAGTCAGTATATTTAATGATTCCTATAAGTTTGAAACAACAAACCAACTAGTCTTAGATTACTTATGCCCGTCAGTTAAGCCATTTATTATAAGGAATGAACATTTAGAGGGATATTATGGTAGTCTTCCTTTTTTTGAAGATGCAAGAATGCTTTCTTCCGTTTTTCTCGTCGTAAAGGAAGATCAAGAAATTTTAGCGGAACATCTGTACCGGGTTGCACAGGTTGATGGTAAAGTGGACGGAAATCCATATATATCTAGCTCTAACCCTGAGTACATTGAGCAATTTGTAGAGAAACGATTACATAATCGATGGGCTCCATTTACATATACTATTACCTCTGAGAACGTTCAGGCAACTGTTACAAAAATAGACGAGAAATCTTCACCAAATAGCATCTCTGATTTTATGGGAACGATGTATTATAACTTATTGTTGCATTACTACTATAAGATAATGCTATTAAAACTCTCATTTGAGCATAGTGAGGTAAGCTGGTCCAAGGACAAAGAGTACGTGAGAGAGCTTATGGAGCTTATTTCTAAATTTTATTCAAGATACTACTTTGGTCAGGTTTCTCCAAGGCAAGAAGGGAAGGAGCTTACCCATTTACTTCGAGAAGCATTTAATCTAAACCATCTCTTTATTGAAGTAAAAAAGACATTAGATGATTTGTATCGTGCTCAAGATAACCAAACAAGCACTCGTCATAACATGCTTTTGTTTATGCTGACAGTCTATACGACTATTTCAGGTATTTATGGCATGAACTTGGTAATAGAGGATTGGAAGGGGTTTACCGACTGGTCTAAGGTACCTGGATACTCATTCTTTGAATGGGTCTCTCTTGTGACAGCACTAAGTGGAATCGGATTGGCTATTGCGCTACTTGTAAGTACAGGCGGCAAAGGGTTGGCGAACAGATATAGAAAGTGGAAAAGAGAACGTACAGATTGATCCCCAAGATAGGGGATTTTTTTGTTGTTTAGGAAACTATAAAGTTCTAAACCTGCGGACCGCCTTGCCCCTCGGGGTCAAATAGATAAAAGCTCCGGTGGCTGAGGAACTGCCTCCTCGCTTTTCTCCATTTGCCTGT
>NZ_CALIED010000008.1:0-18892 GCF_938022135.1 uncultured Psychrobacillus sp. | reverse complement strand
TGAGGAACTGCCTCCTCGCATTTCCCCATTTGCCTGTCGGGGCAGACATAGGCGCTTGCGCTTTTCTTGTGTTAAATGGTAAGTGCAGTATTAAAATTAGAGCGTTTCACAAGTTTTACAACAATTGGATAAATGATAAAAAATGCTATGCCATTTATAAGTATTGCTGGTAAAACGACTATTAGGAAGAGTTCTGTAAATACCGCGCCCGCATTAAATATGAAAATAGCGGTGGATAGGAAAACAGTTCCTGATATTAAAGTGCCGACGCAAGTTAAAGCAACTGCTACGGCCAATTTGTTAGCTAATTTGTTTAATAAAATAACTAGACCAAAGAAAACAAATGCAGTGATTGTCTTATCAATTATATTTGGAACAAAGCCACCAGGGAAGGTAGAAAATAATCCTGAAATTATTCCTGTGGAGAACCCTAGTAAAAATACACTTTTGACCTCGGGAAATAATAGTATTCCAATAAACATCATGGTCAACATAAAGTCTGGTTTCATACCCCCGTTAATACCGGGAATAATAATGTAAAGCACTGCTCCTACACCAACTAGTAAAGACATTAGTACAAGATTCTTCGTATTCATTTCTCATCTCTCCTCAACTTTTCTCAGGCTGTTTAGTTCTCCTAACGTATCCTCGTGATCGTTAGCAAGAAACTTATTATTGATTGTAAATCTTTTTCCTTTTAAAAGCAATTAGTTGGCAGATAATTTATTTGACAGTTCTTTTGCCAAGTCCTGAATCATTTCGGATGAATAGGTTTTTTCCTTCGTATTCCAAGTGAGCTTCAGCCCATCGGTTTGATCGTAGCGAGGGATAAAATGCAAATGAAAATGGAAAACGCTTTGTCCGGCAGGGGCACCGTTATTATTTAATAGGTTCATCCCAACAGGTCCAAACGTATCCTTTAATGCAGACGCAATTTTTGGAACTACCTTAAATAAATTGCTAGCCTCTTCTTCGCTTAAGTCATATACATTTTCCTTGTGGGATTTAGGAATGATTAACGTATGTCCCTTTGTCAGAGGCATAATATCCATAAAAGCATACACATGTTCATCCTCATAAATTTTAGCACTAGGGATAGAGCCATCAATTATTTTACAAAAAATACAGTTACTCATGAAAAAACCTCCTATTCATTATTAGGATGAGTTTAACATATAATAGGACAAGTTTGTTTTTCTTTTTAACAATTTGAGAGATAGAAATAAAATGACAGAAGATTTTTAAGGCAGGCTTTGGTAAAATTATAATTAAGAAGAAGTGAGGTGTAGAAATGACTGTACTAGAAGTAAAAAATGTAACAGGTGGATATACAAGAAAGCCTGTATTGCATGATTTGGACTTTTCTATTGGTAAAGGAGAGCTTGTAGGTTTAATCGGGCTGAATGGTGCTGGGAAAAGTACAACGATCAAGCATATTATTGGAACAATGAATGCCGCAAACGGGGAAATTCTACTAAACGGAAAGACGTTAAAGGACGACCCAGCACTATATCGCTCTTCTTTTTCTTATATACCAGAAACGCCGGTATTATATGACGAGTTAACGTTAAATGAACATTTAGAGCTTACGGCTATGGCCTACAATTTGGACAAGGATGTATTTGAGGCAAGAAAAACTTCCCTATTAAAAGAGTTTCGTATGGAAAAACGATTAAACTGGTTTCCAACTCATTTTTCTAAGGGAATGCGTCAAAAAGTGATGATTATGTGTGCATTTTTAGTGAGTCCATCCCTATACATTATTGATGAACCGTTTGTAGGTCTGGACCCTTTAGGTATTCAATCACTACTGGATCAGATGAAAGCAAGAAAGGATGAGGGGGCTTCTGTCCTCATGTCGACACATATTCTATCAACAGCTGAACGATATTGTGATCGCATACTTCTTTTGCATAATGGGAAAATTCGTGCACAAGGAACGATGACGGACTTACGAGCAGCATTTAACATGCCATATGCTACATTAGATGATCTTTACATCGAAATGACAAAGGAACAACAAGATGAATAATTTGCGTGAAGTATGGAGTAAGCGATTTGTCTTCTATATAAATGAGCTTCAGAAATACATGAAATTTATTGTTTCTGGTCATTTGGCTATTGTTATCGTATTTGCGATTGGCGCGCTAGGCTATACGTATAGTGGATGGCTAAACACAGCTCCTAAGGATTTTCCCGCATATTTGGTAGTTGCGTTTATCTTAAGTATCTTAGTTACATTAAGCACACCTGTTACTCTGTTAAAAAATGCAGACAGTGTGTATTTTTTGCCGTTAGAAACAAAGCTAGGGGAATATCTACGACTGGCACTTCGTTGGACCTATTTCTCTTCAATCGTAGTCACCTTGGCTGCATATGTTGTGGCAATTCCTTTACTTACAAGAGTAGCTGGTAGTACAAGAGAAGAAATTATTGCTCTATTGATATTTTTATTAGTATTGAAGTATTGGAGCATCCATACAGAGTTCAACTTCCGATGGGCTGCTAATGGAAGAGGCGTATGGGGAGACCGTTTTCTACGCTTTCTACTTGTATTAGTAGCACTGTATTTCCTATTGAATGGAAGCTATTTATTTGTGATTTTAGTGGCTATTGTACAATTTATTTATACAATGGCATGGGTGAAAAAGAAAAAAGAAGTTCCATTTCCATTTGAACACTTTATTGTAGTTGAGCAATCTCGTATGATGAGATTTTACCGATTTGCTAATTACTTTACCGACGTTCCACATATTCGTGGAGCAACCAAAAGAAGAAAATGGTTGGATGTATTTTATAAGCTGGCGAGATATAGACAAAAAAATACCCAGCTTTACTTAGTTATGAGGACTTTCATCCGAACGAATGACTTTTTCTATTTGTGGCTGCGTTTAACTGGACTTGCGATCATCGGAGCTATATTCATTCCGTTCCCAATCGTATCCATCATATTTGCCGCTGCCCTTTCCTTTGCTACAGTTATTCAGATTAAGCATGCACTATTGTCAGGATATGAATTTAGAATGGATCTTTTGTTTCCTATTGAAAAGGACGCAAGAAAGCAATCAGTTGCGCGTTTGATTAGGATCCTTCAGTTCATTCAAGCAGCGGCTGTTTTGATAGGTGTTCTAATCCAAGGCGGAAATTCTCCCATCACATACTTAGTACCAGTAGCCGTGTTAGTAGTGTCAGAGCTAACTTTGCGAATGAGTAAAATCTAATTGTTGAAAAAACTGCAAATACACTCAAGTAAATTGAGTAGTTTGCAGTTTTTTTATTTGAGAAACAAAGTATGGAGTAAGTAGGTTGGAGTGCCCCATAAAGAGTATGGAAAGAGCCCATAAGTAGGGAGGAAGTGTCCCATAAATCAGGAACAAGCGCCCGTAAAGGTAGTAATCGCCCATAAGCAGGCGGAAAGTGTCCCATAAAGAGTATGGAAAACGCCCATAAACAAGGTGGAAGTGACCCATAAATCAAAGAAAAGAGTCCATAAACGTAGGAATCGCCCATAGGTTGGCGGAAAGTGTCCCATAAAGAGTAAGAAAGCGCCCATAAACAGGTCCGAAGTGACCCATAAATCAAAGAAAAGCGCCCGTAAAGGTGTGAATCGCCCATAGGCAGTCGGAAAGTGTCCCATAAATCAAAGAAAAGCGCCCGTAAAGGTGGGAAACGCCCATAACCAGTCGGAAAGTGTCCCATACACAGCCCATAAGCAGCCCCGAAGCGCCTCATTAATCAAGCATAAATCTTGAATTAGCAAATCGCATCATCTTCTTTGTGGTTGTGTTTTACAAAAATAGGAATCATTAATTTAATTTTTGTACATATTAAAATTAAGAGAGATTGGGACATAATTAGTCTCACTTTTGGGTGCTTGGAATAGTTTTGATATTTACTAAATATAGAGGGAAACACTAGTTGTTCATAGCGAAAGCGGCGACTCCTAGGGGACAAGCGCGTGGGAGAGACTACAGGCTAAGGCAACGTGCCCCCAGGAAAGCGTCCGCTGAAGCGGAGAACAACGATGATGAAGTGGCAAAAAAAGCCCTGAAAATTTACAAACAGTAAAATTTCCAGGGCTTTTGAATTTCTAAGGTGGGTTTTTCCCAGCCTCTAGTGTTTCTTTATTAATCTCTATTATTATTCCTCTTTTGTTTTCGAACGATAGGTCGATATATAAGGGGCGCTTGTAAATAACTGTTGCTTATCTGCGACACTGGTGAAGTCTAGTGCAACAGACTTTTCCCAAATCCCATAGCTATTAGGTCCATTCCATTCTGATAAGATAATATAAGTATCTGATTTTAAAGGTTTTAAAACGCGTAAAGCTATGAAGCCTGGTTCAGATTCAACAGTTGGAGACAGGTTTGTATATTGATGTTCAAATATTGGTTTACCTTCATCTGATACGGGGATGTGGTGAAGGACAAAATATCCATTCTCATTAAAACTGCCTCGAGATTCTAAAATTTCATAAATACGAGGGACTTGAAAGACAGTTTTACCAGTCGTTTCATGAATGAGAACTGAATTTCCCGTCCCATGTAAAATGTATATATTTTCATTGGGATGTTTATCTTTTATGGACTGCATAAACTCAGGCGTTCCGGACGTCATATATAATTTCATTAAACTTCCTCCAGTATATTTATATTTTGTATTTATATTTTCCCCTAATTTGCAAATTTAAAAACAACCTTTTTTCAGGATGGTTTGAAATCAGGACAAATTTATGACAATTCCCGTTTATAACTATACATTAATTCAAGAAACGTCTATAGTTGAAGCGTATATTGGAAACGGAATGTAATCGTTATCAAAGGCAATTCAAAAGATTTTCTTCAGGCATTGTAGTAAAGTATTATCATGTAATGTATTTAGGTATAAAATAACATGTTCATAAGAAGGGCAGGAAATGAAATGACTACTTTTAACGACACACTTTTACGTGCAGCGCGCGGTGAGAAAGTGGAACATACACCTGTATGGTATATGAGGCAAGCGGGAAGATCGCAACCAGAATATAGAAAAATTAAAGAAAAATATTCTTTAGAACAAATTACCCACGAGCCAGAGCTTTGTGCGTATGTAACACGTCTACCAGTAGAAAACTACAATGTAGATGCGGCTATTCTTTATAAAGACATTGTAACTCCACTTGTAGGAATCGGAGTAGACGTAAAAATAAAATCTGGTGTTGGACCAGTCATTTCAAATCCAATACGTACCGTACAAGATGTGGAAAAACTAGGAGAATTCTCTCCAGAAGACCACGTACCATTTGTTTTAGATACTATCAAATTATTAACGACAGAACAATTAAATGTTCCACTAATTGGTTTTGCAGGTGCTCCATTCACATTAGCAAGCTACATGATTGAGGGCGGACCATCTAGAAGCTATAACAAAACGAAATCATTTATGGTATCTGAGCCACAAGCATGGTTTGCTTTAATGGACAAGCTTGCTGATATGATTGTTATTTACATAAAAGCTCAAGTTAAAGCTGGAGCTAAGGCCATCCAAATTTTTGACTCTTGGGTTGGTGCATTAAATGTAGAAGATTATCGTATTTTCATCAAGCCTATTATGACACGCATCTTTTCTGAGTTGCGTGAAACCGGTGTTCCGTTAATCACTTTTGGTGTAGGAGCTAGCCACCTGGCAATGGAGTGGCATGATCTACCTGTAGATGTAGTAGGTATCGATTGGCGCCTATCCATTGAGGAAGCTCGTGCAAAAGGATTAACTAAACCACTAATGGGTAACTTGGATCCATCTTATTTAATTGGGGATTGGGCAGAAATTGAGAAACGTGCAAAATTGATTATTGAACAAGGTGTAGCTCACCCTAGTCATATTTTCAATCTAGGTCACGGCGTGTTCCCAGAAGTTGATCCGGATGTTTTAAAACGCTTAACTTCGTTTATCCATGATTATAGTAGAGAACTTATTGCAGCGAAATCTAACTAAAATAACTTTTGAGGTGACAAAAATGAAGAAAACAATGGGATTATTAGTAATGGCATATGGAACTCCATATGAAGAAGCGGATATTGAACGTTACTATACGCATATTCGTCATGGTCGTAAACCAAGCGAAGAACAATTAGAGGATTTAACTGGTCGCTATAAAGCAATTGGAGGAATTTCTCCGCTAGCTAAAATCACAGAAAACCAAGCAAAAGGTCTTTGCGAACGTTTAAATGAAGTACAAGATGACATTGAGTTTAAGTTATATATTGGCTTAAAGCATATTGAACCTTTCTTAGAGGATGCAGTGGCAGAAATGCATAAGGATGGAATCACGGAAGCCGTTTCCATCGTGTTGGCTCCACATTTCTCAACGTTCTCTGTTAAATCATATAATGGACGTATCAAAGAAGAGGCTGAAAAACTAGGCAACCTTAAAATAACTTCAGTAGAAAGCTGGTATACAGAGCCGAAATTCATTCAATACTGGAGCGAGAAAGTAAGCGAGGCTTTTGCTAATATGTCGGAAGAGCAACGTGAAAAAGCTTGTTTAGTTGTTTCTGCTCACTCTTTACCTGAAAAAATTAAAACTTTGGGAGATCCATATGAGGATCAACTAAAAGAAACAGCAGATTTAATCGCTGAGGCTGCTGGTGTAAAAAATTATGCAGTAGGCTGGCAAAGTGCTGGTCAAACTCCTGAACCATGGATTGGACCAGATGTACAAGACTTGACTCATGATTTACACAAAGAAAAAGGCTACACAACATTCGTTTATACTCCAGTAGGATTTGTTTCAGAGCATTTAGAAGTTCTTTACGATAACGATTACGAATGTAAAGTGGTTTGTGATGAAATCGGTGCTACTTATGTGCGTCCTGCTATGCCAAACGACCAGCCTCAATTTATTGATGCTATGGCGGACGTAGTGATGAAGCATTTAAAAGCTTAACAAACTGATTGCTAGAATGCTCTAAAAGTTATTGGCTTTTAGAGTATTTTTAGTAAGCATATGGAGTTTTACATTACCATTCTGGGAGGATTTTTCGAATGAAAAAGGTCATTATCTCACTAGCACTACTTGTAGCTTTAACATTGGTAGGCTGTGGTGAAAAGGAAGAAACACATTCAAGTACTAGTCATCAAGGAACATTAGAAGAGGTTATGGTAGAGATTCAAACACCTAAAGAGTTACCTATTAACGAAGATATCAAGCTTTCCGCTAAAGTTACTCAAAATGGGGAAGCAGTAAATGATGCAAATTCTGTAGAGTTCGAGGTATGGGAATCAGGACTTCGTGACGAAGGACATATGGTAGAGGGTAAGCTTACAGAGGATGGTGTGTATGAAGCTGACTTTACTTTTGAACATGACGGAGTTTATTATATGTTTGCTCATACAACCGCAAGAGATATGCACGTAATGCCTAAACAAGAGCTTACAGTAGGTACACCAAATATGAGTAAAGTGTTACCTGATGATAGTGATAACTCGATGGATCATATGAGTGAAAAACATTAAATTTTACTTGCGTAAATAAACAATAGAGAGTATTATAATGACTAGTTGACCGAAATGGTTTTCTAGTCATTTTTTTATGAGGAGGGATAACCAAATGGACCGCAAACAGGAAATTTTAATGGCTGCCAATAAATCCTTTTCTCTTTTCGGATATAAAGCAACAACTATGGAGCAAATAGCCAAGATTGCAAATGTAGGAAAAGGAACTATATATAATTTCTTTGAAAACAAAGAAGTCTTGTTCCAAGAAATTGTCCTTCATATGATTGAAGAAATGAAACTGGAAGCTGTTAATGTCATTATAGAAGATGCTCCATTTCAGCAAAATGCTCATGCAGCGCTTATGAAGATGCTAGAGTTCCGTGAAACACATCAATTGTATGCAAAAATAATTGATGAGGAAAAACAATGGAAAACTCCTGCAGTAAAGCATGTCATTGGCCAAGTCGAGCAAGCTATTGTTTCGTTCATATGTGAGAAAATCAATAAATATGTTAAAAAGGGAGAAATCCGACAGGTAAATGCAGAGCTTGTAGCATATTTATTATTAAAGGCTTATGTTGCATTCGTAAATGATTGGAACTTAACCCACGATGATTCATTATCTGAAGAAGATATTGCTAACTTCTTTCAGGATACAATTTTTCGAAGTCTCGCAATTTGAGACTCATTTTTTTAGTCAAAAGTGACTAAATGAACATATCGGTCATATAGTATTAGGAGGAATCGACATGATAAAATCGGAATGGAAAGGTATTTTTAAAAACAAAAAATTATTGATTTCAATAATTGCAGTTTTATTTATTCCAGTGATGTATGCTGGGATGTTCTTATGGGCTTTCTGGGATCCGTATGCTAATTTAAGTGATCTACCTGTAGCAGTTGTTAACTCCGACGAAGGAGCAGAGTACAACGGAACGGAGCTCTCCCTAGGTAAGGAGTTAACAGATAAGCTACGAGAAAGTGGCCAATTTAAATTTGTATCTGTATCTGAAAAAGAGGCAGATGCCGGTTTATTAAACCAAGATTATTATTTATTAATTGAGATTCCAGAAAACTTCTCTGAACATGCAACGACTTTATTAGATGAGAAGCCAGAAAAAATGGTCATCACTTATAAAGCAAATGAAGGATTTAATTTCTTATCATCGCAAATAGGTGAAACAGCAATGGATCGTATTCGTGCAGAAGTGAATGAGCAAGTATCAGCAACTTATGCTGAACAGCTTTTTGATTCGATTACGAAGCTAGGTGATGGATTTGCGGAAGCCTCTGATGGGGCAGGGCAGCTAAAAGATGGCGTAGCTGAAGTTAATAATGGTGCCTCTAACCTAAAAGGCTACTTAGAACAATTAGCTAGTAGCACGATTGAGCTGAGTGATGGTACTAATAAGGTAGTTGATGGTATTAATACAGCTGCTACGGGATCTAAGGATTTAAATGAAGGTCTGGGAACACTTGCGGATGGTTCTTCTCAGCTTACAAATGGCGTTAGTCAAACGGCTGAAGGGGCCGCAGCTTTAAATAGTGGTATTAAAGAGTACACAGCTGGTGTAGATAAACTAAATGAAAGCTATCAATTACTTAGCGAAAAGGAAAAAGGCCTGCTAGATTCCTTGGCTAAGCTTCAAGCGAGTAGCTCCAAATTGAATGAAAGTACAAACCAACTGGCTCAAGGCTCTGCTAATGTAACAGCTGGTATCCAAGCCTTATCTCAACAATTAGGTCAGTTAACAGCTGCTTTACCTCCAGAACAGTCGGCTGCTATTACAGAGACATTAAAGCAACTAGAAGCTGGTAGTACCTCAGTTTCCTCAGGCTTAGAACAATTAGCTGGTGGAACTCAGGATTTAACTACTGGTACTTCTCAAATAGTAAGTGGAGCAGAACAGCTGAGTGGAGGTTACTCACAAGCAAAGCAGGGTGTTTCTCAATTAGCATCATCTTCAGCAGCATTAGTAGAAGGTTCATCTAATCTTGCTGGTGGTACGACTATCCTAAATGAAAAAATGAACGAATTCAACGCTGGAATCAGTCAGGCGTATGCTGGATCCTCCAGCCTTGTGAATGGCTTGAACGAGCTAGCTAACGGCTCATCTCAATTGAAAGAGGGTACTGGTACACTTGCTACGAAATCAGGTGAATTAGCAGATGGTTCTACTAAACTAGTAGAAGGTACACAATTATTGGCAGATGGAACGGAAACCTTGCAATCTAGCTTAAAAGAAGCAAGTGAGCAGGCAGGCGAAGTAACACCATCTGAATCTACTTACGAAATGGTCGCTTCCCCTGTAGATGTTAATGTCGTAGGGGTCAATGAGGTACCTAACTATGGAACAGGCTTCACACCTTATTTCTTATCACTTGGGTTATTTGTCGGTGCATTGTTAATTTCAATTGTCTTCCCATTTGTTCAACCAGCGATTGCTCCAACAAGTGGGGCCAAATGGTTTGCTAGTAAAATAACGGTTTTAAGTGTGGTAGGAATTATCCAATCGCTGTTTGTAGTTGCGGTTGCACTATTTGTCTTAAAGCTTGAAACTCAAAGTGTAGGACTGTTCATCCTTTCTGCAGTCATTACAAGCTTCACATACTTAGCATTAGTACAGCTGCTTGTTTCGATTTTAGGTGATCCAGGAAGATTTGTTGCAATTATTGTCCTAATTCTGCAACTCACAACAAGTGCTGGTACATTCCCATTAGAACTAATACCAGCACCGTTGCAATTCTTTAATAAATTGTTACCGATGACTTACTCAGTCCAAAGCTTTAAAGCATCTATTTCTACAGGTGATTTAAGTCATTTCTGGTTTAATAATAGCTTCTTACTTGGCGTAATGGTAGTGTGCTTAGTAATAACATTCGGATACTTTATGTTATTGTTTACAAAACGCTATTCTAAACAAACAAAAGAAGCTTAATATAAAATTATTAAAGCTCCTCACATTTTACGAAAAGTAAAATGTGAGGAGCTTTATTTTGTACATATTGTTCCGTTAGACTTCCTGTTTTTCCTTTTTCAATTTTTCTACTAGAGGCATCACTTGCTCTGCAAACCGCTTCATTTCCGTGTGCTGAGGGGAAAACTGAAGGATTAACAGATTTACTCCAGCTTCCTCAAACGAAATAATTTTTTTAGCAAGTTGTTCCGGTGTGCCTATTAAGTCTGGCCGTAATCCTCGGTTGGAAACGGAATAATCCTTAAGCTGCACCTCCACGTTAAGATGAGATTTGCTAACAAAATCCTTGTAGCCCTCATAACCAGGAGAACCTTCTTTCACTTCCGTAATGCGAGCAAGTTCTTGTTGAACTTCCTCCTCGGTATCTCGACAAATGATATAGGCAGACATCCCAAACGTTTCTAATGGTTTTTCCCCAAGCGATTGGCGTCTATTTTTCATATCATTAATTTTTTCAGCAATTTCCTCGACTGTGCCGCCATGCATAACATAGGAGTCACAAGTTTTAGCAATTGTTTGCTTCCCAGCTTCACTTTCTCCACCAGCATATAGGGGGATATGCTGTTTCATTGGCTTCGGAGACAAGTAGGTGTTTTCATATTGATAGAACTGGCCAGTATAAGTAAAAGGTGTTTCTTTCCATAATCCTTTTAAGATGTGGATAAACTCCTCTGTCCGTGCATACCGTTCATCATGTGCTGTAAAGATACCTCCATATTGTCTTGCTTCCCCTTCCCACCATGCAGATACAACATTGAGAGAAAAACGTCCGTTGCTGATGTGATCTATATTTGCTGCTGCTTTTGCCGTTAACGCAGGATTATGGAAGCCAGGTCGAATCGCAGTTAAAATTTCTATGCGTTTCGTGACGGCTGCGATAGCCGCAGCAGTTGACCATGCATCTAAAGAGGGACTCTCCAATCCTTTAATATCATTAAGATTTAATTCCGCTATTAAAGTTAAATCGTAACCCCAGTCTTCCGCATTTTGTGCTAGCTTTTTTACATATTCAAACGTTGCAGGCATATCCTCATCTGTTACATTGCGTAACCATCCACCGAATACAGGCAACCAAAATCCATACTTCATTATGGATCCTCCCTTTTAATTTTATTAATTCTGAAAATAATTATTATTAATCCTATCATAATACTTGGTTATTAACAATAAATCATTTATGGTTAAACTCATTCATCCATATACGCAAAAAAACCAGCTAGGAAGGGGAGCTTCTAGCTGGTAATTTTAAAGAATTATAGGTTGTTGCATTTATCACAGTGGTTCCCATAGCATTCATGTTGCTCTTCAATTGGCTCGCCGCATGTTACGCATTTCTTTTTGGGCAGGTTACGGAAAAATTCTAATACGTTTTCTAACATATATATTCCACCTCCATCTGTTATATAACTGTTTCGATTGAATTCATTGTAATATAACACAGAATGTTTTGTCAACACTTTCTATAGATTTTTGCTAAAATAGGAATAAAGGAGTGATACCCATGTTTTTTATTGATAATAAAGGAATTACGGATCCACGCATTAACTTAGCTATTGAAGAATATGCTCTCAATACTATGGATGTAGAGAAGGATTCATTTCTTCTGTTTTACATAAATCAGCCATCAATCATTATAGGGAGAAATCAAAACACAATTGAAGAAATTAATACAGATTTTGTAGAGCAAAACGGTATTATCCCAGTACGTCGCCTTTCTGGTGGAGGAGCAGTTTATCATGATCTTGGTAATTTAAATTTCAGCTTCTTGACGAAGGACGATGGAGATAGCTTCCGTAACTTTAAAAAGTTTACCCAACCAGTTGTAGACGCTTTAAAGAAAATGGGAGTAGATGCAGAGCTATCTGGAAGAAATGATATATTAGCTGGAGGAAAAAAAATCTCTGGTAATGCTCAGTTCTCCACTCGTGGAAGAATGTTCAGTCACGGTACACTAATGTTCGATACTGAAATCGATGCCGTTGTTTCTGCATTAAAAGTTAAAAAAGACAAAATTGAGTCAAAAGGAATTAAATCCATTCGTAGTCGTGTTACAAATATAGTAGATCTACTGGACAAGCCGATGACGATAGAGGAATTCCGCTTAGCGATACTTTCTTCTATTTTTGGAGGGGAAGACAAGGTTCAATATAGGGAACTAACGGAAGAAGACTGGGCTAATATCCACAAGCTATCTGAAGAGCGTTATCAGAAATGGGAGTGGAACTATGGAAAATCGCCTAAATCTAATATCCAGCATTCCCACCGATTCCCTACGGGCAGTGTAGACGTTCGTCTGGAAGTGAACAAGGGAGTAATAGAAGAGGTTAAATTTTTCGGAGACTTCTTTGGAGTAGGAGAAGTGGAAGAGGTTGAAGTGCTGCTTGTAGGCAAAAATTATAGCAAGGAAGCCATTGAACAAGCTCTAGAATCAGTAGACGTACCAAAATACTTTGGTGGGATAACGAAAGAGGAATTGATCCAGCTAATGTACTGATTAATTGTTCGAATAGTACCGGGTAAACAGTCCATATCTAAATGGGCTGTTTTTTTTTGTTTAAAAGGCACATCAAAGACCCGTTTAGGGAGGACTTCGATGATACCTTTTACTTTTTTTATATCTGAAATAAGTAAGATAAAAAAACGCACCTGGAGGATCCAAATGCGTTCATCATTCATTATTTTACTTCCTTAAAGCCTTGACTAACTAGCATATCAGCTGATTTTTCCATACTAATTCCATTTTTTTTAGGGTCTTCGCTAAAGGTCATACCTGGCAGGTCCATAATTTCATCAAAGTCGACAGCCTCATAATCTATTACTAAGGATTCGATTGCCTTGGTATCATCATACTCAAGTTTATGTGTTATTCCATCAATGTTTTGGAATTGTTCGGTCATAGGCTCAAAAAGTTCTTTCGCCTGTTCTTTCGATTCAATACCAGCTAGTTCATACTCGATAACATTTTCTGTTGTTTGCTTTGTAACTTTATCACCTTTAGCCGTGTACTCTAACGTTGTTGCAATGCCATTCTGCTCAGCCTCAAACGTTCTAGTTGTTTCATCTTCACCACATGCTGTCAGAAATACAGCCAAAACTACTAACGTAATAAATCCGATTAATTTTTTCATTATTAAACTCCTTGTCATTTGTTATTTTAATATAGTCGTATAGGTGCATTACATTAAACCTTCACATTTTGATGAGAGGTTTCCTCTATATACAACATACAACTCCAACCTCCTAAACTCAGCAATAGGTCATTAAATAAAAATCAACCCTTTCTACTAATTTATTAGCAAAATGATTTCAAAACAAAAAGCCCCTGTATAAGTCACGTATTTTCATAACTTCGGCAAATCGGTACTACTAATATTATGGAATAACTACATGATTGATCTTTTTTATGTAAATAAAGAGGATCTTAATTTTGCTGAATAACATATAAGTTTTCAAAGTGACGTTTGTATTGTACAAGGGGTAATAACTGTCATTTTGATGAAATCTTTTCGCTAATGAAACTTTTACCCGTTTTTACCATTTATTAAACATAAAGTGGTAAAATATATAAGAAAAGTAATTGTAGTAGGAGTGAGGAAATGAAAAAGAAGTCAGAGAAGCTGTTAATAGCAATGATATTGATGTTTAGTTTTGTTTTTGTGAATGGGACAAGCATGGAAGCTGCAAGTATAGTCATGTGGGGGAAAACAGAACTGAAGCTAGGTCAAATTGGTAAAGCGACTATAGTAAAAGATTCTACTTTAGTGAAGATAGGGGAGGACGGATCCCTTCAAACAATAAGAAAGCTGAATCAAGGCGATGAATATCGTGTATATAGCTATAAAAGTACACACAATGGATTATATGGGGTTGGTGGGGGATCTTATATTCAAAAAAACAATAATGTCCTATACGAAACTCCTTCCAAATCAAAATTAGCTCTTTTAGAGAATCCGCCGAAGACTTCTGTCCCGACAAAACCTGCAAAATCAGAAAACGGTAATGGTATAGAGGTTGTACCCGGTGCTCCTACAAAATTTCAAAACTGTAAGGAGTTAAACAAGGTATATCCACAAGGAGTAAAAAAAGGGCATCCTGCTTATGCGTCAAAGCATGACAGAGATAAGGATAACTGGGCATGTGAAAGATAATATGAGTACTAAATTTAATGGTGTTTCCTAAGGGAATACCATTTTTTTGTTGTTTAGAATTATAAAATTCTAAAACCTGTGGATAATTTGATGTCTAGCTCCACCGCCTTGCCCCTCGAGGTCAAATGGTAAAAGCTGCGGTGACTGAGGAACTGCCTCCTCGCTTTTCTCCATTTGCCTGTCGGGGCAGGTATAGGCGCTTGCGCTTTTCTTGGTGTCTAGCTCCACCGCCTTGCCCCTCGGGTCAAATGGATAAAAGCTGCTCCTGCGCAAGCTCGTCGCAAACAAGAGCGTTTGTGGTGGCTGAGGAACTGCCTCCTCGCTTTTCATGTTTCAATAAACTTCCATCGACATATTTTTATTATTTTTGTAGGATAATAATATATGGAAGGAAGTTGATGATTTTGTTTAATAAGTTGATGAAAATGTTTATAGTATTACTTTTATTTGTAGGTCTAGGTTTCTCTAATCAATTAACTGCTGAGGCCGCTCCAGTTATGTGGGGGAAAACAGAGCTTAAGCTAGGACAAATAGGTAAGGTTACTATATTAAAAGAGACGAAACTCGTAAAAATGGAAAACGGTACTTTAAAAGAAGTACGTAAATTAACAAAAGGTGAAGAGTTCCGGGTCTATAGTTATAAAAGCGAACATAGCGGTCTCTACGGTGTAGGCGGCGGAAGCTTTATACAAAAAGATACTTCTAAAGTGAAATATGAAACACCATCAAAAAGTAAGTTAGCATTACTAGAACAGCAAACTACTTCCCCAAGCAATGCAACAAAAGTTATGTGGGGAAAAACAGAGCTGAAAAAAGGACAAATAGGTAAGGTTACGATATTAGGGGACACACGATTAGTTAAGTTAGAGAATGGTTCACTATCAACCGTACGTAATTTGAAAAAGGGCGAAGAATTCCGTGTGTATACATATAAGAGCGAGCAAGGTGGCTTATATGGTGTAGGTGGCGGAAGCTATATACAAAAAAGCACAAAAGTTAAGTATGAAACACCATCTAAATCAAAGCTAGCTCAATTAGAAGCTTTATCTGCTAAAGAAATGAAGGTACATTTCATTGATGTTGGTCAAGGAGATTCGATATTAATCCAGTCGCCTAACGGAAAAAGTATGTTAATTGACGGTGGTGGAAAGTCCAAAGATGATCCAGTTCTTAATTTCCTTAAGGCTCAAGGTATTTCAAAGCTAGATTATGTAGTAGCTACACACCCTGATGAAGATCATATCGGTGGACTAATATCGGTTCTAAAATCTAATATTAAAATTGGTACATTTATAGATAGTGGTAAAGTGCATACTTCTAATACTTACAAAGAAATGATACAGTTAATCACTAATGATAACTCCATTATTTTTAAAACCGCGAAAAAAGGTGAAGTAATCTCATTTGATGGTTTGTTGTTTAATGTACTTCATGCAGATGCAAATGCAAGTGACAATAATGACGCATCTATCGTATTAAAGCTAACTTACAATCAAGTTTCCTTCCTTTTAACGGGTGATGCAGATACAGGAATAGAATCAGAGATGATGAGTAAATATAATGTGAAATCTACTATTTTAAAAGCTGGTCACCACGGATCAGATACTAGTAGCTCTGCTGCGTTTATTAATGCTGTGAAGCCAGCGGTTACAATTCTTTCCTATGGGGAAAGTAATTCATATGGTCATCCTAATAAAACAATAGTAAATCGTTTATCGTCATCTGGTTCAAAAATATACCATACTGCTATTTCAGGTACAATAACTGTTAAAACAAATGGAACAACCTATTCAGTTGACGGTAAAACCTATACAGCAACAGGGACAACTACTGGAACAACAGGATCAGGAACAACGGCGGGGACTGGAACCGTCGCTAAACCAACTACTCCCGTGTCTAATGGAAAAGTTGTCATCAAAAGCAAGAACTTACAAACTGAAGAAGTGGTATTGGAGAATATAGGTACAACAACGGTTGATCTTAAAAATTGGGTTATAGTATCAGTAGAAGGCAATCAGCGTTTTACTTTACCAACATACTCTCTGAAAGCCAACCAAAAAGTAACCTTAACAAGTGGATCTAAAGGAAAAACTGGTACTGGATATATTAAAATATCAGGAGCTCAAGTTTGGAACAATTCAGGAGACCCTGCACAACTATTAAATCCTCAGGGAGTGAAGGTAAGTGAGCTTAAGTAAAAAATATACACTTGATCGTATTGAAGAAGGTATGTATGTTTTTTTAGAAGCACCAGAAGAATTGCAACAATTGATACTACCAATTTCGACTTTTGATATTACTTTAAACGAAGGAGAAATTGTGAATATCACAACAACGGATGAAGGATATCAGCTGGAAGTTTTAAAGGAAGAGACACTAGCAAGACGCAAGGAAATTAGTGCATTATTAGAAGATCTAATAAATAGAAATAAATAAAATGAAATCCCATTCCAATTTGGAGTGGGATTTTTTATAATGCTAGACGTTAAGTGACTGGGCTAAAGAAATCGGTAGTTGTATAGTATATAGTGAATATATATAATATATAAAGAGGTATGGACTGATGAATATATTAAGTTAATTGATAAAGATAAAAATTTATTTTAACTATATTTCGAAAATATTTTCGAGGGGTTTACGATAGATACACACATGGATGTAAAGGAGGTATCTGCATGCAAATCATTATATCTAACAGTTCAAAGGAACCGATTTATGAACAGATTTTCAAACAAATTCAGACTAAAATCTTGTCAGGTGAGTTAAAAGAAGGAACCGCTTTACCTTCCATTAGACAATTGGCCAAAGATTTAAGAGTCAGTGTGATTACTACAAAACGAGCATATGAAGAATTAGAAAAGGCAGGCTTCATATATTTAATTGTTGGAAAAGGTTCATTTATAGCGGAGCAAAATTTAGATGTTATTCGAGAGAAAAAATTACGTGTAATTGAAGAACAATTAAGTGCGGTTATCTCCAACAGTAAAGAATCAGGGTTATCTTATGAAGAATTACAAGATTTATTAAAGCTGCTGTACGAGGAGTGAGAGGAATGGGAAATGTAATAGAGTTCCAGGGGGTTTCTAAAAAATTTGAGACATTAACTATCGACAATGTAGATTTACAGATAAAAGAAGGATACACAACAGGATTTATTGGTCCGAATGGATCTGGTAAATCGACGATGATCAAGTTAATGATGAATCTTTTACAGCCGGATAAGGGAAAGGTAAGTGTATTTGGACAAAATTATGCCAGCCATGAGAAAGAAATTAAAAACCGTATAGGCTTCGTATATGACAGCAATATATTTTATCAATCCCTTAATTTAAAAGAAATTAGTAAAATAGTTGCTCCCGCTTATAAAGCATGGGATGATCAACAATTTAATCAGTATGTTAATCAATTTGAGTTACCTCTAAATAAATCTCTTAAAAATTTTTCTAAAGGTATGAAAATGAAAGCTTCTATAGCTATTGCCTTATCTCATCATGCTGAATTAATTATTATGGATGAGCCGACATCAGGATTAGATCCTACGTTTCGCAGAGAGTTGCTAGACATTTTTCAAGGAATTATGGTAAATGAGGGAAGGAGTATATTTTTTTCAACGCATACGACAAGCGATTTAGAACGTTTTGCTGATTATATTGTATTAGTTGATAAAGGGAAAATTCTTCTTAACCAACGCATAGATGAGTTACAGGAACGATATGTCGTTGTAAAAGGAAGCACGGATTTACTAGACCGAGATACAGAAGCGCATTTCATTGACATAGAACGTTCTCAAGGAGTATTTCAAGCTTTGTCAAAAGATGCAGAAGAAGTACAAAAAGTCTTTGAGGATCATGTCGTGATAGAGAAAGCCTCTTTAGATGAAATTATGTATTATATGAAATCTGCCCAAAGAAGCAAGGTAAATAGTTAAATTTATAAATGACCGCGAAAAAGCGTCCGAGATATGAACATAAACCAATTCTAAATGCATATAATTTTCTTTTTAACGTTCGTGTTCTTCTGTAAAAATAGGAAATATGAAAATGAGTTTAAAAGATAATGTTTTAAAGACTTTAATAATATATTAAGGTCTTTTTTTAGCTTTGTTAAAGTTATTGGTTGATTTTTACTAACAACTCTTTTTATAGCGACTGTAAATATAAAAGGAACATTCAAATCGCTATTAAGAACATAAATAGATGATGAAATTGGGGGTGGTGACAGTTTTTCAACTTTGCTTATGCGAGTAAATTGATTAGCGCTTTATCGATCCTAAAGCTGTTCCCATTTATT
>NZ_CALIED010000007.1:0-95890 GCF_938022135.1 uncultured Psychrobacillus sp. | reverse complement strand
TTCGTTTGTGCAAGGTTTGTGCTCGTCTCCGCAAGGGTTGACTCCATCTCTGCAAGGTTCTATCTCGTTTCTGCAAGGTTCTAACCCGTCTCCGCAAGATTTTTTCGTTTGTGCAAGGTTTGTGCTCGTCTCCGCAAGGGTTGACTCCATCTCTGCAAGGTTCTATCTCGTTTCTGCAAGGTTCTAACCCGTCTCCGCAAGATTTTTTCGTTTGTGCAAGGTTTGTGCTCGTCTCCGCAAGGGTTGACTCCATCTCTGCAAAGTTCTATCTCGTTTCTGCAAGGTTCTAACCCGTCTTCGCAAGGTTTTTTCGTTTGTGCAAGGTTTGTGCTCGTCTCCGCAAGGTTTGACTCCATCTCTGCAAAGTTCTATCTCGTTTCTGCAAGGTTCTAGCCGATTTCTGCAAGGTTTTTTCATTTGTGCAAGGTTTGTAATCGTCTCTGCAAGGTTCTCACTCATCTCCGCAGGGTTCTAGCCCGTTTCCGCAAGGTTCTCCCAAAACCAAAAACCCCTCCAGCAAAAAAATCTGGAGGGGCATACATATTGGGCACTATATTAATCTATTATAGTATTATCGAACTTCAACCCAACCGTTTTTAATGCCGGTTACTACGGCTTGGGTACGGTCGTTTACGTTCATTTTTTGAAGAATGCTGGATACATGGTTTTTAACTGTTTTTTCGGAGATGAATAGTGTTTCTCCAATTGTACGGTTGCTTTGTCCGTCAGTTAGTAATTGTAGTACTTCGCATTCGCGCTTCGTTAATAAGTGGAATGGGCGACGGATTTCCGTTTGGTGGAAGTTTCCTTTGTTTTCGCGTTCACTTAGACGACGGAATTCTGATACTAGATTACGAGTTACTTTTGGATGTAAGTAAGAGCCGCCTTTAGCTACTACTTTGATCGCTGAAACGATTGCCACAGCATCCATTTCTTTTAACATATAGCCTAATGCACCAGTTTTCAATGCGTGAGATACGTAAGATTCATCATCATGGATAGAAAGCATGATTACTTTTGCTTCAGGGAATTTTTCGATTAGTTCTTCTGTAGCGTCTACGCCGTTTTTGGTTGGCATGTTGATGTCCATTAACACTACGTCTGGTAAGTTTTGCTCATATAAGCGTAGAACGTCGTTGCCGTCGCTACCTTCTGCTACTACTTCAAATGAATCTTCAAAGTCTAGTATTCTCTTTACTCCCTCACGGAAAAGTTGGTGATCATCTATAATGATAATTTTTGTCATTGGTCATTTCCTCCTATTAAAAAAACAGCTATAGTTTCTATTCCTCATTTATTGGAATACTAAACAAAATAGTAGTTCCATTTCCTGGGGTCGATAAAATTTTCATCGAACCCTCTAGTAAATCGACTCTCTCTTGCATACCGATCAAGCCGAATGATTTTTCTTTTACTACTTTTGGATCAAAACCGATTCCATTATCCTTTACGATAATGTTCATCTTATGTTTCACCCATTCTACCTTCACCCATGCTTCGGAAAACTGACCGTGTTTTAGCCCGTTCGTCAGACATTCTTGGATTAAACGGAAAATGGCTACTTCAAATTTAGGCTGAATTCGTATTTCTTCTCCATATGTTTGAAAATGTATTTTCTTTGTGGGATTGTATTCTCCCGTAGTGGCAATGTATTTTCGGAGCGTCGGGATTAAACCTAGGTCATCTAGGGCCATTGGGCGTAAGTCATAAATAATGCGACGTACCTCCGAAAGTGCTTCGCGCACAGTGCTCTTCAATTCGATAATTTCCTTCATGGCCTCTTCTCCACCACGCTGCTGATACGTAAGATTGATTAAATCAGTTCTTAGTAACACGTTTGCTAGCATTTGGGCAGGACCATCATGGATTTCTCTTGAAAGGCGTTTTCTTTCTTCTTCTTGTGCTTCAATAATTTTCAGTGTAAAATCCTGTTTAATTTTTGCGTTTTCAAGTGCTTCTCCCACTTCCTTTAAATCTGAAGTAAGATAGTTGATGACAATGTTGACTTGATTGACAAGCTGGTCTGCACGTTCTATCATTTCTAATAGTCCTTGCAACCTTCTTTCTAGTTCATCTCTACGCTGTCTCAGTTGTTTTTCTTCATTACGTTTGATTAAAAGATTAATTTGAAGCTCATTTGCATTTTCGTAAGCGCTACGTACTTGCGGTTCATCGTATGAGTTAAAATTCTTCGAAACCTCTGCTAATCTATTACGAGCAAGTCTCGACTTTGCCTCAAGCGAGTCTCCTTCCAGAATGACAGCCTCAATGCTTCCGCGAATTATTTCTAACTCAACTTTCATTTCCTCGAAGCTTTGACGACTTTGTTCGCTTATAATAAATATATCCTTTTTCGAATGATCCATTACTTCGACCATTCGATCGAAAATAACATCTAACGATTGCAATTCAAGATTCTTGTTCGTCATCTGTTTTTTCTCCTTTAGACATTTAACATGAGTCTTCATTCATTTTTACTGACAAATTCTATTATAGCACTAATTAACTAAAATTAAATTAAAATTAGTTTACAAGTATGTTTCAAAGCATTTAGGAGGGAAATTTATTATGAGAAACAATTATCAAACAATTAAGGGATACGCACAAAGTGAAATTATTATTCAAAAGTCCCGATTTATAACTTATATACAACGAGCTGAGACAGAAGATGAAGCACAAGATTTTATTAATAGTATCAAACAAAAGCATAAAGATGCTAATCATAACTGTTCTGCATACATAATTGGCGAGCATGATCATATTCAAAAAGCGAATGATGATGGGGAACCAAGTGGTACTGCTGGGGTTCCGATGCTTGAAGTCCTTAAGAAAAGAGCACTTAAAGATACTGTCGTAGTAGTTACACGGTACTTTGGAGGCATTAAGCTTGGGGGTGGGGGCCTTATTCGGGCTTATAGTAAAGCGACTACGGAAGGCATCGAGGCAGCAGGAGAAGTAGAATGTCAGCTCCATCATTTAATGAAAATTTCCATAGATTATACATGGCTAGGAAAAGTTGAAAATGAAATTAGAAATTCAGTCTATCCTCTAAAGGATATCGCTTACGCAGATTTAGTGGAAATATATGTATACACCAAGGCCGAAGATGAGTTAAAATTTTTAGAGTGGGTAACAGAAATAACAAACGGTCAAGCAAAAATCGACATTGTCGAAAAAGTATTTTTGGAGTTTGATGTCGTTTGATTTATAATTAGGTAGAGGAGTGATGGAAAAAGATGAAAAAATTCTCAATTTTACTTATGTTACTATTCGGCTTAAGTATTGCTCCTGCAATTACTTTTGCAGCTGATTGTCCAGATAAAGTTACTTGGGATGGCGTTGAGCTGAAAAAAGGACAGATTGGTAGAGTGCTTATCCAACAGCCGACAACGATTTATAAAAACAATAATGGCAACTTTGAAACATTCCGAACAGTAAAGCCTGGAGATAATTATCGAGTCTATGCTAACAAGTCAACATATTATCACCTTGGTGGCGGATTAGTTATTAAGGACGATACATCGATTATTTATCAAACACCATCTAAATCTAAACTTAGCCAATTAAATTGCACACCTGCTCCGACAACTTCTTTTATGATTGGCGATTCCATTTCAACAGTCACTAATAAGCTCGGTGCTGCGAAGAAAACAGTCGCTAACGAGTTTGGAGCAATTACTGGGATTTACCATAACAATTACGACAAATTTTATGCGATCAGTACACTTAGCAATAAAATATCTTCTTTATATACAAAGGATAAAAGCTTTCAAGTTAACGGAATTTCCGTTTCCAATACAATCAGTCAGCTCGAGAACAAATTTGGTAAAAGCTATGAAACAAGTGGAAATACGTACCCAGTAGAGATTATTACTTACTCTACACCAAAATATGAAGCAAACTTCTTCATAGACGTCCATAACGACAATAAAATCTCAGCTATTTACTTAGTAGACTACCAACTAATAAACAATAATCCAAATTTATATCCCAAAAAGTCTACAACACTAGAAACAGGCTACGAGAATCTTTTATTTGATTTAATCAATGCAGAAAGAAAAGCTCATGGCGTTCAAGTTTTACAATCGGCTCCAAAGGCAGCGGATGTAGCGCGCAAGCATAGTGCGGATATGGGCAAGAACGATTATTTTAATCATAATAACCTTAAAGGTGAGTCACCTTTTGACCGTTTAGAAAAAGGCGGCGTACAATTTAGAAATGCCGGAGAAAATATTGCGATGGGATACACGGATCCATATTTTGCTCATGAAGCATTAATGAATTCACTAGGTCATCGAAAAAATGTAATAAACACTGCCTACACCCATGTAGGAGTGGGTGTCTACTTTGTGAAATGGACACATGGCTCCATTCCTTATTACACTCAAAATTTTATAAAACCTTAATAGCTAGTAGAGTGTAGACAAAGTCTCGTATTTTGGCTTTGTCTACACTCTTTTTAAATGACATCACGAATAACGAGGGAAATTATATGAAAAAAAATTTAGGAACTGCATTTGGTATATTAATAGTAATAGTTGGTATTCTTGGCACACTTATTGTCTCCATGGCAGCAGAAATTGGAGTCCTATTGCTAGTTGGCATTGAATATGATCATTGGTCGAATCTAATTTGGTTGATTATCATTTATGGAGTTATTGAGTTCGTCATAATTATGTTTGTGGATGCTTTGATTGAAGGTAAATCGGAAAATCATCAGAAGTTCCATAAATTTTTTAGTTATATGATTGTATCATTTATACTCATTATGGCCGTTTCGTTTTTCCTAGATTCCATCTACTTACCCGTAACGGGAGCTGTAATTTTCGCTATTGCTACAGCTGCAATATATTTATTGTTTAGCATGTGGGATAAAAAAGATATAAGCGAAGACTAGTAAAACTCTCTTCATATGTCTTTGCCGAAGTACTGAAAATGAATAATACCTCACGACGCTAAAAAATGCTTATACATTGGTATTACTCCCCCTGGCGGGAAGTTGTTGTCTCAACATCATGTTTTCAATGATTATCTTTAATTATGAGGCATAATGCTAATGATTGATTTTATAAGTTACTTATGAAAAAGCAACTTTTTACTTGCTTCTTTAACGCAAAAGGATCCCACTTTAAGGTCCTACTTTCCCTGTGATTGTAGCGGCAGGCGGCGACTCCAACGGGATGAGTGAGACAGATAAGACATCACAACCACGCGCGAAAGCGATGGGTGATGGCTTATCGCTCACCCCGTGGAAAGCGTCCGCCTAAAGCGTAAATCGGCGATTTTCTATTCATCTATATTCCATTAAGCGATAAGTAATTATTTATATATAAAAAAGCAAGAACGTTGATTCCTCAACGTTCTTGCTTTTTTCGTTTTATTAATATTTTTCAATCGTTACACCCTGATAGTAATGCTTGAGTATGCGATCGTATGTCCAGCCAGCTTCTGCTCGAGCTTTGGCACCATATTGACTCATACCGATACGATGTCCGTAGCCTTTCCCGTTTACTGTCACAGACTGTATACCAGTTTGAACAGTATCTGTGTTCACAACACCGGTACTAGTTTGGATGCTTACCGATCCTTCTGGAATCGTTACAATACCGTTAGCCGTTTGAACAGAAACACCAGTTAGCGAATCTACAGGAGTTGTTCCATTAGCCTGTTGCACAGTAATATCATTTACTCCTCCACCAGTTGGTTTTGTAAATGCAACGTCAAACCAGCTTGACTTCAAGGATTTGTTGCTTGCATCTAAGAAAACATTACGCATTACTGTTTCATTTCCTGTAATAGTTTTCTCTCCTGCAGTGGTTACAGCTGTTACGGCTGTTACTTCACCATTTGCTCCACCTTTTGTCAGCTTAATATCCAATAGCTGATCAGTCGGGCTAAAACCAAACTTCGTCAAAATATTAGATACCGGAATTTGTACAGACCAGTTCTTGTAAGGAGATTGTTCAATCGAATCATCGACTGATACAAATTGTGGTACCTGTGTAGAATTCCAGACATCACCAATATTCGCTGTTCTTCCACCACTAGTAGAATAATAGTAAGCCTGTACAAGTTTACCTTTATATTTAACTACTAAATCACTCGTAGCATCTACTGCTGCATTTGAGTTTTTGTGCTCGGATGAATAGCCTTTATACATTTGATCCTTAGTCGTGCTACTTAAGATACCAGCTTTGCTTAGCGTGTAGCTACGAGCTGCTACCGTTTGAGCTTTTAGCGCTTCTAAATGCCACGAGGCAGGAGACTCATTTGGGATAACTCCCTTTAAGTAGTTTTCTAAATCCAGTCTATTCACAATTTGTACATTGGATCCAGATTTCACTACATTGAAGCTTCCTCTATATTGCGTGCCGTTTGGTGTCTTACCAAGTGGCTGAGAGACGACAGATGATAAAGTTGCGTCTTTAGCAGGGACCCAAGAGGATACCCCTTGTTCGTCCGTAATGGAGTACCAAAGCTCTCCATTCCCATTAGTAAACTCCGTTACATATTTTGCCCCTTGGAACGGTTGATAGGATTTTACAACCGCATAATCAGCGGTTGCACCCTTCCTTCCTTCTACAGGAGCTCTAAACACAACTATTTTTTCACTTCCTGTCACAGCATGTAAGGCATAGCCTTGGGAGGAGTACATAGTTGCCCCCATTTGATAAATGGAAACCTCTCCATTGACTTGGGAAAATGTTATAGGTGTATTGGGCATTGCAAAGAACATTTCTTTAGTTGTAAGATTTTCTAACTTATAAACTCCATTTAAAGTCAAAGAAGTTGTAAAGGTATTATGTACCTCTACTTGTATTTGCTTCGAATAGGTCTCTTGCTTGTATGCAAGTGCTGTATTAGCTGACGCAAAGCTCAAAGAAACAGCCGCCAATACTGCTACAAATTTTTTATTCAATTATCTCACCTCAGTTAACGTACTTAGTACCCAACCTTTGTTTCCTTTTGGGGATTGAACATTGTACCATGTTTCACCTTTTGCATTTTTAAAAGAACTTATGTATTTTAAAGAAGTTCCTTTTACTACTAGTTCGATAGAAGCATAGCTAGTTGTAGCGCCTTTACGAATGTTTACTGCTTCTTTTGTAATGACAGAGCTTGGTGTTACATTACTTGGCTTTGTTGTTGTAACGTCTCCAGAATGTACCCACCCTTTTACAGTTGAAGAGACTTCTACTCGGTACCATAGGTTTGCTCCCGTACCGTGCTGATCAATTACATTTAATGATTTGTTAGCTGTTAATGTTGCAAGCACCTTGTAGTTACGTGTAGCTCCGCTATGAACCTTCACGCTGCCAGTATTTGTGTATACAACTGAAGGTAAAGTCCCAGGTGTAGGTGTGTCAGGTGTTGATGGAATAGGCGGAATTACTGTGCCACCCTCTGAAACTGCTTTTTGCAGTTGCTTAATCATAGCGTCCTGCTCAGCAACCTTCTTTTCTAAAGTTGTTACTTTTGAATTTAACGGATTCAATTGAGATTGTACCCAATCAACTGAAGCTAATAGTAGATTAGAATTTGCCTTTGTAGAGGCTGGTGTATTAATTGCAATTAGAAAGCTTAAGCCTAATACAACACCAATCGTTGTTAGTATTTTCTTTTTCATTTTTTTCTTCCTTCCTATCTTTTATTGTTTTGTCGCTAGAAATGACTAATGACTAATGACCCAATATTTCGACAAAGAATTTATTCAAAAAAATGGCCGATATGTCCTAGGAATCACTCCTAGGATATTTATCGGCATAATTTCCTATTACTTAACAATTATTGATTAAAGAAGTCTTGTAATCCTTTACGAATACCTACTGCTGCTTTTTTACGGAAAGCATCGGAAGCTAATAATGCCTCTTCCGAAGGGTTAGAGATAAAAGCTAGCTCCACTAACACGGAAGGAATCTCATTCATTCGGTTAACATAGAATGTTTGTTGTTTTACTCCTCGATTATATGTTCCAACTTCTTTCACTAGATTTGCTTGGACGCTCTTCGCTAGTGTAAAACTCTTTGGACCGTTAAAGTTAACTGACGTATTGTAATAAGTAGTAGTTCCTTTAGATGTAGATGAGAATGAATCCGAATGGATACTGATAAATGCATCATAATCTGAAGCATTAGCAATATCAGTTCTTTCTTTTAGCTCTAAAAATACATCCGTACTACGTGTTAAAGTTACTATTGCTCCAGCAGCCTCTAGCTCTGCCTTCAAGAATTTAGCTGTACCAAGGTTAACATCCTTCTCGCGAGTACCTTTAGGACCCACTGCTCCCGGGTCTTTCGCTCCGTGACCAGCATCAATAATTATTTTCTTCCCAGCTAAGCCCTTTGCAACTACCTTAATCGTTAACTCTTTATCGTAATCTCTTATTGTATAAGTATAGTTAGGATCAAAGGTAACAGTTAATACAGAGGTACCGCCAGATACTTGATCTACCTTCATACTTTTTACTCCCTTTAATCCGGAAGCAATTGTATTAATACTAGATAGATTACCGTTAATTTTTAATACATTTGCAGATGGCATTGTATAAGTTATCTTAAAATTAGTAGGTTTAGTCCATACTAAATAATTTTGTCCGTTACGTACTTCAGTTCTTCCATTAATAAGGGATACTGGTGATGCATCGGATACTAAAGATGCTTGAATCCAACCACGTTTACCACTTTGTGTTTCAACGTTCAACCAGCTATTTAAAGAACGTAAAATTCTTAAAGGCGAGCTTGCTGTGACAGACTCTACCTTTTTAGACGTTGCACTTGCACTGCTGAATACAGTAGACGCTTTTGTTGCGTATTTTGTAGGAATATTATCACTTACCTCAAAGTCAGGAATCCAACCCTCTACTGCTCCTGCTTTAATATGTAACCAATTAGTCCCATCTGTACCGTTCACTTTATTTAGCACAGTAAAAGCTGTATTTATAGGGAGCCCCTTTAATACCGCGGAATTGAACTTACTGTCTGCATAAACTAAAGCATTAAATCGTTTAATAGTTCCAGTTTCTCCATTGCCAGGAGTGACTACTGGGGGCTCTATCGTGCTATCTACAACGTTTACTACAGATTCATGAAGCCAAGCTTCCCCACTAGTTGTGCCAACCTTGTACCACTTTTCATTGTTTGTATCTAATGCATAATGGGTAGAGATAAAAGAGTCGTTTAATCTAGATTGAGTAACAACGTCATAAGACATATTAGGGCCTGAACGCATATTTGCTACAGAAACAGAAACTACTAGATTCGTGTTTTGTTCTATAACTTGTCCATTGCCCGGTGTTTCAGATGGCGGTGCTTCTGGTGAAGTAGAAACACTATCGAATGCTGCCCCAGATATCCAGCCTTTTTTGCCCGTTGCATAAGTTACTTGATACCATTTTTCTTTTGCAGCATTTGTAAATTCCTGATGGACTGCTAGCTTTGTTCCTACGTTAATAGTTGCCACAACTTTATAACTTTTAGTTGCCCCTGAATGTACAGTAGAAGCTTTCACAACTGTCTTAGAGTCACTTGTTGCTTCTTCAAAAGCAGTAGCTTGGATCCAACCTTTTTTCCCTGTTGCATAAGTTACTTGCATCCATTTTTCTTTGGCGGCATTTGTAAACTCTTGATGAACAGTTAATGTAGTGCCTGCTATGACAGTAGCAACTGTGGCATAGCTTTTAGTTGCCCCTTTATGGACTGTCGATTGATTTACTACCTTCATAGAGGTACCAGTTTCTCCGTTAGTGGCACTAAGTAAAAATAATTCCGAAAGAACCCAGCCCTTTTTCCCTTGATATTCTACGTTAAACCAAACCTCTTTTTGAGCATTTGTAAAGCTGCCCAAAATTTTCAAAGAAGTACCAGTTGGAATAGTAGATAATAGTTTATAGGAAGTAGTGGCTCCACTTCTCATATTAGCTGCGGATTTCCCTATTTTTTGTGTAGAACCGACATAAGAATTTCCATTAACAGTCGAATTCCCCCCTACTGCACTTGAAACCTCTTTTACATAATCACTAATAACCCAACCGGTCATAGAATCGGCTTTCACTTTATACCATAATTCACCGCTAGCATTTGTAAAGCGGTCAATTATAGTAACTAGCTGTCCATTTTGGACTTTTCCAATGCTATTGTAGCTAGTTGTAGCACCTTTTCTTATATTGACGTTGTTGTTTGTAATTAAAGCTTTCGTAGATTGTTGAGTAGACGCAATTGCTGTGTTCGAGGCAGCATACGTATGAACTGTATCACTTGTCAGAAGATTAATGGGCAAAAGGACAGAAGTTGCTAAAACAGATGATGCGATTACTTTTTTCATTTTTTCCTCCCTGAAAACGTGTATTTTCTACATTTTAATCCAGAAAATGATAGAAAACAATCCAACAAATGTATTAATAGATGTGAAATTTCCTCTGGGAATAGAAAAAAGAGTAAAATGAGGAGTCCATATGGACTCCTCATTTTACTCTCCAATTGTTAAATCAGTTACTTTAGTTGATTTTTTTGAATCAGTTTGGGCATTATTACCGAAATCTTTTAAGTTTAGTTTTAGTTGCTCACTAAGTTCCTCTAAACCTTCTTCATCTGGAATGAAATAATAGACGCCTCTACGTGTATCATCTACCCCTTTAAGCTGAAGCTGCTCGATTGGTGAAGACTTAATCTTTTGGTATGTCTTAATTAGACCGAGATATTCGGAAGAAGGAATATTAGTTTTCACGTTATTTCCTATATCTTCAATCATATCATCTATTTTAGTAATGTTTGATATGCTCGTGCCTCTATCAATTATTTCTTTAATTACTTGCTTTTGTCTATTATTACGACCAATGTCACCTTGCGGATCACTTTTTCTCATACGTACATAAGCAAGAGCTTCGTTACCGTTAAGTTCCATAGGACCTTCTGTGTATGTTTTCCACTTTAAGCTACCTGTTAACTGTGCTTTAAATGTAAACGGCACCTCTACGTCGATTCCGCCTACCGTATCAACGATATCTTCAAAGCCTTGGAAGTCTGTGGAAACATAGTAATCTATCGGAATATCTAACATTTCTTCAATTGTATTGATCGTATAGTTAATACCACCATTCGCGTAAGAATGGTTAATCTTATCGTTATACCCTAGGTCAGGAATATAAACTCTTGTATCACGTGGAATACTTACCATGGATATCTTATTTGTCTTAGGATTTACTGTTGCAACTAAAAGCACATCTGAACGGCCGTATTTAGCTTTTTCTTCATTCTCAATACCGGCCAATAAAATAGTAAACGCTGAATCTTCTGCCTTCGCATTGTCGAACTTCTCTATTGCCTCGTTTTGTTCTTCCTTTTCACGATCTAGTGGCTCATAGATTTTGTTAACAGCGTTCTTTGTCTGAAACGACAAATTAGTAGCAAATACGATAACTCCAGACAATAACACCATCGCAACGATCAGTACAGTATATAAAATTTTTCTTCTCGTCTTGTTTTTTCTCTTGTTTTGACGTGAAGTAGTCATAATAATTCCCTACTTTACTTTTAAATTTTATCTTACCAATTATACATAATTTAACGGATGGTGTATATCGTAAAGAATATTACTTTTGAGTAATATTTTGTAACAAGTCATTTACAATTGTAGTCCAGCTATATTCGTCTTCTGCTAATCGTCTACCGTTTTCTTCCATAGCTTTTCTATCATTTACCTTCATTTCTACAAATTCAAACATTTTTTCAGACATTGAGTCAACATTTTCTGGTTGAGCTACTAATCCTATATTATTTTCAGTAATGATTTTTGCACTTTCCCCTTTACCACAATATAGCACTGGTACTCCAGATGCTGCTGCAGGGAAAATTTTCGATGGACGTGCGCCCTCAAATAATTGTATGTCACGAAGTGGAACTATACTTACATCTGTTACTGAAAATAATTTTGGCATTTCCTTCAAAGGAAGATGTCCTAAAAATGTAGTGTTTTGTAAACCAAGCTCCTCTTTTAGCTTATGAAGCTTTTCTTCTTCTGGTCCTGCTCCTGCAATAAGAAAGTGAGCATGTGGAACAGTTTCCTGCATTTTTTTCGCTGCATACAATATAAACTCAAGCCCTTGAGCGTATCCAAGGTTTCCTCCGTAGGCAAAAACAAACTTACCCTGTAGGCCAAACTTTTCTACATACTCTTCATTCTTTTCCTGAGGATAGAAGAATTTTGTATTAACCCCATTAGGTAATACAAATACTTTTTCCTCTGGCTGAGAGTGGTTAATGATGTACGATTTAATACCATCCGTGGCAGTTGCGATTTTCCAGGAATGCTTATAAAGAAAGGATTCAAGAATTTCTGCAAGCTTAATAAACATTTTATTTTTTACAAGCCCAAGCTTAACAGCCGACTCTGGCCAAACATCCGCTACGTTGAAAACGAACTTGGCTCCTTTTAGTTTTGCCCCAATTAACCCAGTCAATCCTAGAAAGATCGGAGGAGAATTGACAATAATAACGTCCACTTTACCTGTTTTCATTAACCCAAAGAACGAACTAAAGGTAAATGAAAAATAGGAAATAAGGCGTTTCCAAAACGAGCCCTTTTTAGATGGATAAATCCAAGTTCGGTGAACCGGGATGTCATCCCACTTTTCAAATTCATATTTTTTCCCTTTGTATTCATCTGGAATAATTCCATGTGGATGATGAGGAAACGCGGTTACTACCTGAATATCATGTCCTTGAGCAAGTAATTCCTTACTTACTTCATACACACGAATTTGAGGTGCACCTGTTTCTGGTGGAAAATGTTGACATAAATATACAATACGCATCGCAATCACCGTTTAATCTTTCAATTTATTCTTCAAGTAAGCAAGTAATGGTTCTTTTAAATCGTCACGCTTTAATGCAAAGTCAAATGTTGCTTGCAAAAATCCAAACTTGTCTCCAACATCGTAACGCTTGCCTTCGAACATATAAGAATAGATGGATTCTTTTTTCAGTAAGGCATCAATAGCATCTGTAAGCTGAATTTCACCTTTTGCATCCGGCTGTACTTTTTCAAGTTCTTCAAATATGCCAGGAGTTAAGATATAGCGACCAACTATAGCCTGATTGGAAGGAGCATCTTCAACAGCAGGCTTCTCTACTAGTCGTTTAACTGAGTATAAGTTGTTTTCCGCTGCACTATAATCGACAATTCCATATTTGTTTACATCTTCACTTGGAACTTCATTTACGCCTAAAATACTGCTATGTACTTCCTCATACTTGGCAATCATTTGTTGAAGCGCTGGAACTTCTGAGTCGATGATGTCATCTGGAAGCAATACTGCGAATGGCTCGTTACCAATAAACTTTTTAGTACAAAGAATCGCATGTCCTAGTCCAAGTGGCTCTTTTTGTCTCATGTAATGAATATCCACTAAGTTAGAGATGTTTTCTACTTGTTCTAATAACTCAAGCTTGCCTGTATTTTTAAGCAATAGCTCCAACTCAATAGATTTATCAAAATGGTCTTCCATAGATTTTTTGTTTCGTCCAGTGACGATAATTATATCCTCAATACCAGAAGCAATAGCCTCTTCGATTATATATTGTAAATTTGGTTTGTCTACAATAGGAAGCATTTCTTTTGGCAATGCTTTTGTAGCTGGTAAAAACCGTGTACCAAAGCCCGCTGCAGGAATGACTGCTTTCTTAATCATATAATTCACCTTTTCTTCTATTAGAGGCAATTTAAACTTTTAAGCCTCTGTATATTTTTCGTACAATGATAGCATGTAGTTGGCGTTATCAACCCAGCTGTAATTCTCTTTCACATGAGCTACTCCTGCTTTTCCCATACCCATTCGCAAATCATTGTTTTGAGCTAGTTTGATAAACGCAGCTGCCAGCTGATCTGGACTTTCCTTATCAGTGACAATCCCAGTAACGTCCTTTACAACTACTTCCGGTAATCCTCCAACATTCGACACGACAACCGGCACGCCACAAGCCATAGCTTCTACTGCAGCTACTCCAAAGCTTTCGCTATCCTCCGTGGAAGGAACTGCAAAAATAGACATGCTACGAATAATAGCAGGAACCTCTGTATTTGGTACCTTTCCAGTAAATGTAGTGACATTAGAAATACCTAGCTGTACTGCTAACTCTTCATATTCTTTTCTTTGAGGGCCATCCCCAGTAATGAGTAGCTCTGAATTTGGATACTCTTTATGAAACATAGCGAAGCCTTTTACCAAATCAGCGATTCCATACTTGTCCTCTAATGCTTTTACCGTTCCAACAATGATTTTGTCATTACTTTCATTCGTTTCTATCGGATAGAATTTCTCCAAATCCACTCCAAACGGTGTCACATACACAGGACGATTCGTATAAAGATTCGTTTCCTTAGCCATGATATGACTTGTTGAACAGATAGCCGTTGCTTTACTTAACGTAAATCTCACAAGCTTCTCATTTAGCTTGTTCTTCTTTGGAAAATCAAAGATATCCTTGCCCCATACGGAAACAAAATGTACTTTATAATCCACAATCGCACCTAGCAATCCATAGCTGGAGATAAAATGAGAATGCAAAATGTCTGGATTCCACTCTTTTAGCATTTTCTTTAAAGCAGGCGCTGCTGCAATATAAGATGCTTTACCAGGTAACACTTTTGGTAATATTTCCGTAGGTACTTGATTTGCATTATCTTCAGAATAATGGTCCTTAAATGTAAAAACCTTCACATCTATACCTTTTGATTGGTAAAATAATGCCCATTTATGTGTATGAATAGACTTACTTGGAGCTAATACAGCTATTTTCATTTTTTATTACCTCCTATAAGTGCTTGTGCAGCCTGCTCGGCACGTGCATTCCAAGAATGTTGCTGTAAAAAGCTTTTATTAATATTTTGTTTGAACTGTAAATATTCAGGTTCAATAGCTAGCATACCTTTCACAAGTCCCTCAGCATCATCCTCGGCTATTACGCCGTATGGTCCCGACAATATAAAGTCTTCTTGTGCAGAGCAATTCGTTGCAACAATAGGCAAGCTCGCCGTTAAGTATTCTACTAATTTAATCGGAACTGCAAAGTCGTTGTAGGTGGATCTTTTACGAGGGATAAAAGCAAAGTCCACTTCCTCGTATAATGACTGAAGCTCAGCTCCACTCACATGCTTTAGCTCAATATATGGCTGTTTAATCTTATCTTTTTCCTCGTTACTAAGCTGAGTATACTCTTCTTCTCGACATACAATAACTAATTTACCTAGCACCTCGTTTTTATTTAGCAGGGCATAAGCATCCACGAGTGTCGGCAAGCCGTAGTCCTCGTTATTAATGCCTCCTACATAAATACCTTTAAACGGTTTTTGCATTTCCCGGTTGTTGTCATTCAACTCGGTAAAGCGACCTCCCGGTGGAAGAGCCATTTTGTTAGTTTTGATAGCTACATATTTACCCATAGCATCACTTGGAAGAAACAGTGTATGAACATACTTCTCATAGAATCTTTCTTCCATCCTATAAATAGTCTTCATAACCGTTTTTTTGATACCCTTCAAAGGATATAACTCATCGAATTTCCAATACACATCGCGGTAAAAAACACCTATCGGTACTTGAAGTCTCTTTAATGTTTTAAAAACATCCTTATCAATAATCCAGTCTTTTGGAATATGTCCCGGATCTGTTAACCATAGAGGAATCGTTTGATTTTCTGAATAACAAAACAATGTTTGCTCTTGTTTCTTTTCAGCAAGCATCTTATTCCATAATTGACGTCTCTCAGTAGAGGTACCAGAAATAACAATAATTTCTAAATTATTTTCAGTTGCATATTTTTCTATTGCCTTAATCATTTCAACGGGGCGAATTGCTGAACCACTCTTCGGATTAGTAGCAAGAGTAAAAGGATAATAAATTAAAATATTTTTCATTGTGGTGCTCCTTTTTTTCGTACTTTGCTTAATAGGAACGTCCATATAATATGGAAGTACTGTTCCAGAATAAACAATCCACCCAATACTACCGTCATTAATATCCACACTGGGTTAAAGAAAAAGTCAGCTACTCCTCCAACAAGTGTTCTTGGAAGATTAATCGTAAAGTAAACAAACAATGCTATAACCACTGGTGTTTTCGGTAAGCGTAAAAAGATGATATATAACACCTGTATAACGACTGCAATATAAATAATAGATATAATAACACCTAGATACCCAAACGAAGCAAAGGCTTCACCAAGGAAAATGGTATTAAGAACACCACCAGTACCCTTATCTACGTTTTCAGGAAACACATTCTCCATTACCATTCGTGCTGATCGTACTTGCTCGATATCGAAAATTCCAGCAATAAAGGAAGGCAAGCCTTTTGCTTCTAAGAAGCTTAGAGAATGTGAGTACGTATCCAAATGTAAAAAGAATGGTGAAATTTGCGCCAGTATAATCCTGCCAATTGGGCCAGAGTTATGAGACAAGAAGCTTTCAATCTCTGTAACCCCTTGAATAGCCACATACATAACGATTAACAAGGCACTTCCCGCCAAAATATAACCGCTGATTCTCTTCCAATTGAGCTTTAACTTTTGTGTATATACACCAGCTAGAAGCAGCATGATGATATAAAAGAAAATTGGAGACTTAGCTAAGTCATAGGTAGAGATTAAAACAGATGAAATGAATAAAACAAAGAACAATACTTTCCAATATAATGCTCTCGATTTCGTAGTATATACAAATGCAATAATAGAAAGGACTGGAGTCAATGCGATACCGAATATATTCCGAATATACACATTCCCGCTGAAGCCTCTACTCGCATCAATTCTAAGCTTTGCAAGCTCTGATGTATTCCCCTTTAAAAGCTCCAATAAAGGAACATTCGCTGTCTTCAATAAGGTATAAGCAACTGCTAAAACAGATATAGCGGATAAAGCACCAAAAGCCAATCTAAAGATACGCTCATTCTTATCTACACTTGTACGAACGGGTTTTTGTAGATAGTTATTAAATTCTAGCTCCCCATTAAACCCAAAAATTCTACCTACAACTAACTGAGTTAGTGGGAATAAAATCATTAATAGCGTCAATAAAATAAAACCAATTATTCGATATTCCTCATGGTCCATTCTTTTGATCATATAATAATCATCTATTCCTAAAGCTATTAACAATCCGCCAATATAACTGGAGATAAGGAAAGAATAATAATAAACAATAGAAATCATATTTGGCTTTACAAGAGAAAGGCTTCCAGAAACCTTTTTAAAAAGGTATGTGGAAGCCACCACAGTAAAGAGCCATATGCTAAATATTAACAATGCTCACACCTACTTTATTTACTTGAATATTCCTTTAGTAAAGCTAACACTTTTTCCGATGTTTTTCCATCACCGAAAACAGGAGTATAAGAAGGAGTTACTTCTTTTTTAACTGCGTCTACGATTTTGTTTGTATCTGTGCCAGTTAAGATATTTGCATCCTCTATTAATGTCTCTACCCATTCCGTTTGATCGCGAACAGTGACACAGGGTACTTCTGCAAAGTATGCTTCTTTTTGAACGCCACCAGAATCTGTTACGATTTTTCTTGCGTTTGTTTCTAAGGAAAGCATATCCAAATAACCAACTGGATCTATAACTTGTAAATTAGGAATTTCATCTAGCTTAAAGCCGTAATCCTCTAATTTTTTCTTAGTTCTTGGATGGATTGGCCAAACCTTTTTATCTTCGATTTGACGGAATGCATCTAAAATGGACTTCATACGGTCCACATCATCTGTATTTTCCGCACGGTGAATCGTAATTAGTAAGTAATCCTTTGGAACGAGCTTTTCAGTTTCTAAAATCGTAGATGTAGACTTCGCTAATTCTTTATTGTATAGAACTGCATCATACATTACGTCTCCAATATTATACACGCCTGCGCTAATATTTTCGTTCGTTAAATTCTGGATAGCTGTCTCCGTTGGACATAGTAACAACGTGGAAACATGGTCCGTTAAAATACGGTTAACTTCTTCAGGCATTCTCATATTGAAGCTGCGAAGACCTGCTTCGATATGAACAATAGGAATATGCAGTTTAGCAGCTGCAAGTGCTCCTGCTAATGTTGAGTTTGTATCACCATACACTAATAAGAAATCAGGATTTTCTTTTAAAATTATTTCTTCGATCTTAGCTAGCATTTCACCAGTTTGTTTACCATGGTTTCCTGAACCGATTCCTAAATGATAGTCAGGCTTTGGAATGTTTAATTCCTCGAAAAATATATCAGACATATTGGCATCATAATGCTGTCCAGTATGAACGATAAGCTCTGTTACTTCTTCACGAATTACACGTGAAACTGCTGCTGCTTTAATAAACTGAGGTCTTGCTCCTAAAATAGTTAGAACCTTCATTTTGTAATCTCCTTCATCATTTCAATCATGTCTTTTACGATAAACGAATTGATATTGTACGGATGCTCATACTTTTGTCCATTTCTTTTAAAAGTAAGAGACTGTACATACTGCTTGTAAGTCGGATAGATTCCGTACCACTCCATTGGCTCATCAAAATATTTACGATATAGATTTTTCTTTCTATATATTTTGCGTAATAAAGGATAGAGAATACCATATTTATTTTTAAGTGAATTTTCTGGTCCTGGCTTTTGAGGCAATGGATAGAATTCCGGATACATTTGATGCAATGTATAATCATATAAATATTTTTTATATTTTAAATCCGCAGGGATTTTACTGAAAAAGTGGATTAAACGATCATCCCATAACGGAATGGACCAGCCTTGTCCAAAATATTCGTATACACGAACAGAATTAATGATAAATTTCGCTTGTCGTTCACGCCAGTTCCATTCGTCAATCAAAGAAGTAACGCGTTCGTTTGTATAGTCGGAATACGATTCAATATCCTGATACAACCCTTTGCCGATGTCTGTTTCTGCATAGCTGTCTTTACCAGCTAGCTCCCATAATCGAAAATGCTTGTTCATTATAAAGGTTTGAATTTCACTCTTTTCAAATTGCTTGTCAACTATAGACTCATAAGGTAAATGTCCACCTGCCAGATAATCTAAGGAATGACCTGGTAAAAATACTGCGTCTTGTAACCCTTCTTGCTCAACCAGCAACTTGGTGCTTGGGAAATCTTGAAGATGTGCTACCGAAACAGCATTACTAGAATACACGACATAGTCCTTCCATTCGTCAGACTTGTACATATCCTCCCACATCTTTTTATCATAGGCAAAGTATTTCCATTTTAAGCCCAGCTTATCAGCAATCTGTTTACTAACAGTTGACTCTCCGTTCCCTGGTCTTCCGTATGTAAATGCAATAATATTATCCTTTAACCCACGCTCCACCAATGCTAATGCGATTAATCGAGAGTCATACCCACCACTAAGTGGAATGACGATTTGACGATCCTTTAAACGACTTGCAAGATCATCAAATAAGTCATGAAATACTTTCTTTAACTCGGCTGCAAATGTATCGATTGGCTCTGTTTCTTTTGGAAGAACATACGAATAGTAGTAGGCCTGGACAGCCTTTTCCTGCAATGTAACATAAGAAACTGCAGGAACCTGGCTCCATTCCTTAAATAAGGTCTTCTCTCTAAAAACAAATCCTGTGATTAGGAACTCTTCCTCTGCCTCTGGATTCATATTTAAGCCTTCCTGAGGCTGTATATAATCTTGGATAAGCCAGTTGCCTGACTGATCCTCCATATAAAATAATGGAATAGAACGCTTCATATCAGTTACCAGTTTTGTTTCTACTGGAGTTGTATAGATTAACGCATATTCCCCATTCCATTTGGCAAAGTCATTAGATGTTAAAATTTCTTCATTTATAATGCTAGCGAAGTTTTCATGGGTGACATATTGATTTTCATAATAGAAGTATCCTCTGAAAAACCCTTCATACCCGACACCTTTTATAGTATGAAAATCTTTATGCCTAAGGTTTGTTATACATTTTTTTGACATGCCTATCCCCCATTACTTTCTTTTTACAAAATACTTATCCATACGAACTAGTAGGACTAGAAGAATGAAAACAATCCATACTCCTAAGATTAGCCAGCTATTTAAATCGTGTAATTGAATATATACAATTCCAAGAGTTGCAGCTATTAGCCATAAGATTGTCCAACCCATTTTTATACCTGAGAAGGGTACATAATATAGCTTTTGACTTTTACGGAATACCATAAATAAAGCGATACAATAGGCTGCTATATACGAAATAACAGTTCCCCATATATTGAGGTACGGCACAAAAACAAAATTCAATGCAACTGATACAATTGCAGCTATCCCAAATGCTATAGAAATATGTTTTGTTTGTTTAGAATAAAATATTCCAGTAGAAACAATCATATAGTAAAAGCTTAAAAATGTTGCGATTGAAATGGGTGCAACATATTGAAATGCAATTCTAAAGTTATCTGGCATTACTAAAATAATCCATGGCATAAATGTCGCTAAAGCTAAAACTCCAAAGCTGCCAATGATTAAAAATGCCGCATATAATGTGGCAAATAATTGGGGACTATCTTTTTTGTCCTTTAAAGACATAGAGAATGGTCTCCACGCTAGTTGTATACCGCTCGTCAATAGAGTTATAAAGGTTGCAAACTTAATAGCGGTCCCATAAATACCTACATCATCTAATGTCCCATATGCCCGTATAAAAAAGTTATTGGCATTCGCTATGATCCAAAAAGCTAAAGAGGCAGGCACTAGGGGAGCAGCGTAAACTAAGATTTTCTTTAAAATAGCTTTATCGTACAGTGGTTTCAAATAAACCCGAACAGGCTTTATTAACACTAAGACGATAATAGCCACGCTGACTAAGCGAGCTACTAGTATCCCTTCTAATGAAGTCCATACAAACATTAAGAAAAGGACAGAAACTACTGCTATTAATAGCATTTTACCTATCGTCGTAAAGACTACTCTCTTCGTATGGAACTCATATCTTAAAATAGTTAAAACTAGTGTAATAATGGTATCTAAGCATAACGTACCTAATGCAATATAAAATAGTTGAGAATAGCCCGCTGATTCTAATATAAGAGCAGACAGCCAATCTCCCCCGATTAAAAATACTGCAAATAACAAGACAACTATTGATAAACGGAACGTCATAACCGAGCGAACGTACTTTTCCCGTGTGTCTTTATCTTTATACTCAAAGTAATAATAAGCTAACGCGGAGTCAGTACCAAATATTACGAGGAAAGTAAGCATAGATACCGTAGTATCTACCATCTGTAGCATTCCCACTAGCGATTCTTTTTCAAGATAATGTGCATATAAAGGGAATAGTATAAATGCGATTAGTTTAGTACCTACGTTCATAAATGCATAAAGGAGCGAATCCGCTCCTAAACGTTTTAACTGAGAGAACACTTAAAGAAGCTCCTCCTCAGGTACATTTTTCAAGAATTTTGCTGGGAAACCTTTTATAACAGTTTTCTCTTCTGTATCCTTTGTTACTATTGCTCCAGCTGCTACAAATGTTTCTTCTGCTATTGTTATACCAGGTAGAATAATAGACGCTCCACCTACACGAGCTCCACGTTTAACAATAGCTCCTTTAATCTTGTCGAAGCGTGCTTCCGTTCTTCCCATATAGTTATCATTTGTAGTTGTCACACATGGTGCGATAAATACATGATCTTCTAGAGTAGAATGAGCGGTGATATATGAATTCGATTGGATTTTAGTACGGTTACCGATCGTTACAAAGTTCTCAACTGTAACATTGCGACCAATGATAACAAAAGAACCAATTTCAACATCTTCTCGAACCGTTGCTAAATCAGCAATTAACGTACTCTCTCCGACTTTTGCTCCTCTATACACAATTGTATTAGCTCCAATTGTACATTCCTTGCCAAGCTCTAAAGGAGGAATTTCTTTCGTAATTTGCATTGTGCTTGTTTTGGCAGGCTTAGGCTGTTTGCCTACTACGGCACCATCATCGATGGTGGTACCATCACCAATGATGGTACCAGCGTGAATTGTTACACGATTGCCTATGCGAACGTTATCGCCAATCTTTGCTCCTTCTTCTATAACAGAAAAGTGTCCAACTGTCGTATTCTCGCCTAACTCAGCAGTTTCATGTATAAAATTCATCTTGTATCCCGCCCTTATAATTTAATATAGCGATTTGGAGTGTCAATTCCTTTAAACGCGTTACGAGTATCAAAAATAACTTTTGATTTTTGTGCAATATGAGCATAGTCAAAGCCAGTATGATCAGTAGCTAGGATAACTAGGTCAGCTGAATCTAACAACTCGTCTGTTAATTCCACAGTTTCATGTGTTTCTCCAGCAACTCTAAATGTAGTTACATGAGGATCAACTGTTTTGAAGTTAGCCCCTTGTTGTATTAATAGTTCTACTAATTTTAAAGATGGAGATTCGCGCATATCATCGATATCTTTTTTGTAAGCTACACCTAAAAGTACAACATTTGCATTTCTTAACGCTTTACCTTCATCATTTAAAATTTGCATTGCACGAGTAATTACATACTCAGGCATCGTATTGTTAATCTCACCAGCAAGCTCGATTAAGCGAGTGTGGTAATTGTATTCTCTAGCTTTCCAAGTTAAGTAGAATGGGTCGATTGGAATACAGTGACCGCCTAATCCTGGGCCTGGGTAGAATGCCATAAAGCCGTATGGTTTTGTTTTAGCAGCATCGATTACTTCCCACACGTCAATTCCCATTTTCTCACAAAGAATAGCCATTTCGTTAGCTAGAGCGATGTTAATGTGACGGAATGTGTTTTCGAAAATTTTCTCCATCTCAGCGATAGCCGGACTAGAAACCTTATGCACGTCACCCTCTAATACATTGCTGTACATTGCAGCAGCTACTGTTGTACATTTTTCCGTAATACCACCAACTACCTTTGGTGTATTTTTTGTATTGAAGCTTTTATTACCTGGATCAATTCGTTCTGGTGAGTAAGCGATGAAAATATCTTCTCCTGTTACAAATCCTTTATCTTCTAATGCTTTTTTAATAATTTCTTCTGTTGTACCTGGATAAGTTGTTGACTCAAGAACTACTAGTGTACCTTTTTTAGCATATTTAGCAATTTCATTTACTGAGCTTTCAACATAAGAAGTATCAGGCTGTTGATAAATGTCTAATGGAGTCGGTACACAGATAGCAACTGCATCTACTGCACTAATTGAACCATAATCTGTAGAAGCAGTTAAATGACCTGATTCAACCATTTGTTTTAAGTCAACATCTACTACGTCACCAATATAGTTAATTCCTTCATTTACTTGTTGAACTTTAGATTCTTGTACATCAAATCCAATTACTTTATAGCCAGCTTTAGCTTTTTCAACCGCAAGTGGTAAACCAACATAACCTAAACCAACTACCCCAATAACTGCAGTGTGGTTTTCAATTTTCGCTAATAATTCTTCATAATATGTAGACATTTTATACTCTCCTTTTAATTGGTGCTGTTTTACTCTAGTAAAGACACCATCTTATCAATAAATGTTTCATGTTTTGGTACTTCAATTTTCTTTCACCCGAGCGCAAATGGGACAAGCAGTATCTGAGGAGCTGCCTCCTCGCTTTTCTCCATTTGCCTGTCGGGGCAGACATAGGTGCTTACGCTTTTCTTGTCCAGCTCCTGCACCTTGCCCCTCGGGTCAAATGGATAAAAGCTCCGGTGGCTGAAGGACTGCCTCCTCACTTTTCTCCATTTGCCTGTCGGGGCAGAGATAGGTGCTTACGCTTTTCTATAGTTTCTTGCATCGATTAGATACTTCCACATAGATAGCGAAAGGATTGCTAATAGAATTCCGAGGATAAACCCTGCAATAGCACCTTGTGTTCCATATGTTTCTGTTTGTCCTACTCTGGTTTCTCCAGCAATGCTTGGTTTTTCATAAGCAATGACGTCATTTCTTACTCTTTGTTCCGTAGCTAAAGCATTTGTTAAATCCATTTCAGCTGCAGATAATAAGGTAGTAAAGTTGTTAATTACCGTTACATTATCAGATTCAATTAATAATTTTTTATAATCTTCTATTGTGGTTTTTAATGTTTCAATACGCTCTGCTTGAATGCTTGCATATTTTTCAGTACCACCGATTACTTTGTCATGTTGGTTCATTAATCCAGCTAATAATTGCTCATTAAACTGATTTAATTCGTTCTTTACTTGTTCTTCAGTATCTCCATAGGTCTCTGTTTTTATGTAACTTCTAGTTGGGACAAAGACTTCTGTTTTTCCAGTAAAATGTTTACCATACTGAGTCATGATATGATCAGGATTAGTTAATGCCTCTAACTTTACAGATCCAGTGAAGACTGTACTTTTTCCTACATACTTACCGTTGGATGGTACTAGGAAAGACGCACCGTAGCCTATTAATGCAGCGATGACTGGTATGATGATGAACCAAATCTTTTTCCTCCAGAAAAATTCTAGAGAATCATATAATCGAAACGATTTATTTTCTGACATATCTATTCTCCTTTAAACCCATTCATAAGGTAGTTAAAGGGAAACGTAAAAACGTCTCCCTTTACTTTTTACATCATTATTTTCCAGAAAAGAAAGCAGCAATCTTTTCAACAACAAATCGCTGTTGCTCTTCTTTTAATTCAGGGAACATTGGTAAAGAAAGTGCCTCGTTTGCAGCTTTTTCTGCATTCGGGAAATCTCCTAGTTTATACCCTAAGCTTTCAAATACCGGTTGGATATGTAATGGTAGTGGATAATAAATCATTGTATCTACTCCATTTTCTTTTAAATAAGCTTGAAGCTCATCTCGACGCTCTGTCAAAATAGTATATTGGTGGAATACATGATGGAAACCTTCTACCTTTACAGGTGTCTTAATGTATTCTCCAACCTTTTCATTCAACAATTGAGTGTAAAAATCTGCATGAGCTCTACGTTGCTCACTCCAAGTGTCTAAATGAGGGAACTTAACATTTAATACTGCTGCTTGAAGCTCGTCCAGACGGCTATTATAACCAAGCACAGCATGATAATATTTCGGTTTACTACCGTGTACACGAATAACACGAGATTTCTCTGCAATATCATCATTATTGGTAACAACCATACCGCCATCACCGTAAGCTCCAAGGTTTTTAGTCGGGAAGAAGCTATAAGTTGCTGCATCTCCTAATTCACCAACAGTAAAGTCACCTTGTTTAGCTCCAATTGCTTGTGCAGCATCCTCAATCACAATTAGGTTATGCTTGTCTGCAATTTTACGAATGCTCACCATATCAGCCATTTGACCATATAAGTGAACCGGAATAATAGCCTTCGTTTTGTCCGTAATATGCTTTTCTATCTCAGCTGGATCTATATTGAAAGAAACAGGGTCGATATCACAATAAACAGGTGTTGCACCGGCTCTGACGATTGCTCCACCAGTAGCAAAGAATGTAAATGGAGTTGTAATTACTTCATCTCCAGCACCTATACCTGCTGCTTGTAATGCAATATGAATTGCATCACTACCATTCCCACAACCAATCCCATGTGCCACATGGCTATATTCGGCAATATCCGCTTCTAGTTTTTTAACATTGCTTCCTAGAATGAAAACAGAGCTACTCATAACTCCGTCTAACGCTTCTAAAACTTCTGTTTTTAGCGATGCATATTGTTCCGATAAATCTAACATTGGTACTTTCATTTGTTTACACCAACCCTATATGAATTATTTAATATATGAAAAGCGCAACCCACCTTTTAAAGTGGTCTAGATAGTTTTTATCTACCTACTAGAGGGCTAATTACGCTTATACCCAACAACTTTTTGAAAAACTGAAATAATTGGTCGATATTCATCATTCACTAACCCAATTTTCTCTGCAACAATTTCAAATGCAATTAATATAAATAAAATAATAAAAATTGCCCAACGTAAAGTTAGTGTCTCAAATGTAATCGCTGATATACTAAATATCAAACCGAAACCATATATTACTAATACGGTATCACGATGAGACAAGCCAAGTGCAAGCAATCTATGATGCAAATGAGACTTATCTGCCACCGATATCGGCTTACGATTAACTAACCGTCGAATTATAGCGAAGGAAGTATCAAAAATTGGTACTCCTAAGATTAAAATAGGAACAACAAAACTAAATAATGTAACGCTTTTGAAAAGTCCTAATAACGAAAGGACAGCAATAGCGTATCCAAGGAACATGGACCCTGTATCACCCATAAAGATTTTTGCTGGGTGGAAATTATGAAATAAAAACCCAAGCGTACTCCCTAGTAAGATAAGAGACAATGTAAGTATTAACATTTTATCAGCAGAAAATGCTAAAAATGCGATACTTGCAAATACGATTGATGATATTCCAGCTGATAAGCCATCTAATCCATCAATTAAGTTGATAGCGTTCGTAATAGCTAGAATCCAAAACAGTGTTACTATATAAGAGAAAATACCAAGTTCAAATACACCTAAAAAAGGAATATTTAAAACTTCAATTGTTAACCCACTACCCATAACAGCGCAAGCTGCTAATATTTGACCTAATAACTTAATTTTTGCAGAGATCTCATATTTATCGTCTATAATACCAAGCACGATAATAATCAGAGCACCTACAATAATTCCAGTAATCTTTGCTTCATACAATCCCGCAACGAAATAACCAACTGTTACTGCTATAAAAATTGCAAGTCCGCCTAAGCGAGGCATCACTTTTTGATGAACTTTTCTTTCAGAAGGTTTATCCACAGCCCCAATTATATGTGCAAACTTAATTACTAAAGGGGTAACTGCGATTGCCGTGGCCATAGATATGATAAAAGCAAGAAGTAATTTTATATCCAAAAATATCATCCTTGTTTTTTTATTTTCTTTTTAGCCGCTAGGTTCTACAAAATAGACGAACTAACGACATGAAAGTTTCTTCAATTAATGATTATACTATAAAACTAGCTTTGTAACCAAATTTAATATAAAGAAAGAAAAGACTGACTTTTCGCTTTAGTATGAGCAAAAATCAGTCCTTTCTATTCTTGTAAAAAGCTTTATTTTTTCTAGTACTATATTACGAGAACTCAGGCCAGTTTACTTGTAAACTGTCTCCCTCAATCTTTTCTAAAGTACGGTACTTAAAGGGAAGCATTTCTTGCATCTCTGGTTCCTCTAACAAGATCTCTAAAGGTAATAGACTAAAGCTATCTTCTTCCTCTTGAATCATATAAGCCCCTACTACCTTACCATTTTCCTTCATGTTAATTCGCATAAAAGCTGGAAAATATAAATTGTTATTTGATTGAATTATAGAGGATGCTAGTACAATATCTTTGCCGTCTTGAACTATGGAATCCTGTTCAATTTTCTCAAAAACCTTTGCTGCCCAAGCTTGTCTCTTATAAAACCCTATTACTTTCTGAGCATTTCCTACAATATTGTTCTCTTTCCCTTTTTCCTCTGCAGCCATGTACTTCCCTCCAAAGTTTACCAAAATCCATACTTAATACGTTATCACACATTAAAATGCTTCGCAACACCTACTACTATATACTCATTTTAGTCTTTATATATAGCTTGAATGTCATCAATGATGATTTCACCATTTGCTTTTTTAGCATTTTCTGTTTGCATATAACGGACAGGAAGATCCATTTTCAATGGATAAGAAAGTCCAGCAGGAACATTCGCTGTAACAAATCTCCAATCGGTCCAAGTTACATTTTTATCAAAGTCCAATTGAACCGTTTTACCAGTAGCATCAACTACTTGAGATCTTAACCAGTTACCTTTACCGTCACCTTTAACCCACATTCCTATTTTCTTTAACGGTGTGCTAATTGTAAGGTTCGTTTTAGCATTAATATAAGCTCCTGAAGTACCAGTCGTGTCTTTAAAATCATAGGTTAACTTGATAGCCTTTGACCCATCTCTATCATTAGCAACGGACGTCACGGAAACACTTTTAGCTTTGTCACTAGTAGCCTCATAGTTAAAGATACCTTTGTTAAATGACTCTAAAATAGTTGGTGCGACCTCACCTACAATGACAGGAATAGTTAAAGACTTATTTCCGTATTTTACATTAATCGTTCCAATTCCATCTTTGTTTGGTGCTGTGTACTTACCATTCGCTTGAACAGTACCTACAGTACTACTAAATGTAAATGCACTAGCATCCGTTAAAACTGCTTGTCCATTTTTAATCCCACTTACGGAAAGCTGAACGGCTTGCCCTTTCGCTAATTGCAAATAATTTTCAGATGCTTTAATACTGTCTATCGTGTTTGTTACTCTCAACTGTATATTAGTAGTCTTACCTTCATAAGTAACCATTCCTGCATAAGTCCCTGGTTTTGCATTGACAACCTGCTTACCATTTACAGTAGACAATATAGTAGAAGTAACTTTTCCATTTCCTGAAATTGCAACTGGGTTCATATACTGGTCAATCCCTTTTACAGGAACTGATAGATTCGTATAGGTCGCCCCTTGAAATACTTCAAGTACGTTAGATGCTGGAGAAATAGTTACCGCAGGACCTGTTTTATACGTACTCACAAAGAGTAGTGAGTTGGCTACCGAGCGCTCGTATCCATCGGAAGGAGTATTGGCTACCGTCACTTTTGTGTTACCAAGCTCTCTTACTACTACCGTAGAGGAACCACCACCATCAAAGGTCATCGCATAGTTAGCTCCAAGATCTTTCATCAGCTTTGCAGTATTTTGTAAGGAAAGCCCCTTACTTTGAGTAGTTCTTCCATCAATTACAGCAGTGAATAGACTACCATCTTTTCGAACTCCAACAGCTGTTCTTGGTGCAACACCTGCTACTTTAATCGTTTGTAGTACTCCGTTTTTTACTAAATGATATCTACCACTTACAGCCTCTCGAACATCATTCCATTCGGCTGGAGTAAATTTAGTAGATATTTCAATTTGGTCACCTACATTAATTCCCTTTAGGAAATCGCTAGCAAAATGATGACCTGACAAAATAATTTCATTCGTATTTAAAGCAGCATTTCCAACACCAGATATCACTTCGGTAACCGTACCAGCAAGTGTTTCACCACCGTTTAGCTTACCTGAGTCGATTTTCACACGTACTTCTGTGCCAAGCTCGTTAGTGCTTGTTGTTGGAGCAAAGTCTCTAGTATAGACAACTAGATGATCTGCTAATCTTTTTCTATTAACCGAATTAATAGGATAGGATGTCCCATTTACAGAAAGGTTCATAGAAACTTGAGGTGCACCAATGATAGCTTTCTTATTAGAAGTAATCCCAAGTACAGCTAAGTCGCTTAACGCAGTTTGCGGTGTAGCTACAATAGATCCATCAATCATCATTAAATCTACTGGCTGACCTGTTTTATCAAAATAATCGCCGTTAACGCCTGCTACGACATGATAAGAATCATTTTGCGGAACACTATTTGCTTGTGAGGAAGTTGTTTCAAACCCAACTACTTGATCCTTCGCAAGCTCTGCCTTCATTTGAATATTGGAAGTTTTTCCATCATAGTCAATGACAAAAAGCTTTTGAGCCCCTAGTGCCCCATCAATGTCTATCAGTTTTTTTCTTACTCCGGGAGCAATTTGAGTAATAGCCTGAGCAGCTACTTTACCAATGGATAGAGTAGGGATAGCTTCTTTTGGAAATAAGTTAGAAGCAGGAGTACCTACAGGGGGGGTAACTGTTGACCCACCCTGAGCATTCTCCAATTCTCGAAGCTTAGCTTTAGACGGTGTTTTATAATCGACATACCCCGCCATTTTAGTAATATACATTCCGCCACCAAGCCCATATTGTCCACCATAAAGATTGTCATAGCGATAGACACGGTATTGCTCTCCTGGTTTTAGAATTCTCTCAAATACTAAACCATCTGATGTTCGTTTCCATAGGTTGATCGGTTTTACTACTTTAATTTTTCCCACTTGACCTGGAACCATTAAAATACCGTCCCAATACACTTTCGTTGCTTGCGCTTCTACTTGACTTGGTTGGAATAGTGAACTCGTGACCACTGCAAAAACGACAACAAGGTATAGCAATTTTCGTTTCATTTAATTAAATCTCCTTCATTTCCCAGCTGATTCAGCTTGTTTTCCACGATTTTTCTCAATCGTGTATCTCCATAGATTACTTCCATCGTAGTAATAGAGGTTACCGTTTAAGTCCTGTTCTAGTCCATAAACACCTTTATCCTTTAACCATTCAACTTTTAAACTATCTTTTGTTACACGGAACAACTTACCTTCAACACTTCCATAAATGTAACCATCTACACCCTCTAATATTTGTGCATTACGGAATCGACCTGATATTAATGGTAATAACTCAACTGTCTCGATATCAGTCCATTCATCCTTGTATTTAAAGAGCTTTCCATCAGCCATTCCCCACACATAATTCTCTTTATCTACTATTAAACTAGTAATCATACTTGAACTAAATGGTAGATGAATATATTTTTTTGCCTCTGGATTAAAACGATCAAAATAGAACAGTCTTGCTCCTCTAGGATTTACTTGTTGGTTGGCATGAATCGATGTACCACCGAATACTTGAGTTCCTCTGCTTACTAAAGAAACAATGCTTTGGTTATAAATATAATCCTCATAAATCTCTGTTTTTTTAGTAGAAGTATCATAAAAAACTAATGCCCCTCCACCAACGCTAGTATCAGGTAGAGTACCAAGAATAATCTCTTTTCCTTTATTATAAGGCGCAACTGCTGTAGAACGTTCTTGCCCATGTGAGCTCATTCTAATTACTTCAGCAGGATTTCCAACTCCCCACGGAATCGAACGATCATATACTAATAATCTAGCTAGAGGATAGGCTCCAATATAAAGCTTGTTATTTATCTCAAACATAGACTCCACTTGGCTTATGTTACGATATAATTCCTTGTTCCCCGTTGCTACGTTGTATACGCCAAGGCCACCTGACATATACCCATTTGCATAAATATGTTTACCATCTGAGCTAGATGCTAAAGTGTAAAGCTCAACTGGCTGCTCCGGCAAGTTAAAGTTATGATATTGTAACTCTCCTGTTTGTGGATTGTATTCAAAAATTTGACCTAGGTTATCAACCATACCTGATAAAATCCATTCCTTTGGCTCCTCCAAAGTTTCTTCTGATGGATCATTACCATTAGGATTTTCTTTCAAAGGCGGTACTATTATTGGCAAGGCAGGGTTTGGAACGATAATCTCTGTATTTTTTACACCAGATTCTACTTTAGGTGCAGTAACTGCGCCTGGAACAGTATTTTCACTTTCATCCCCTGTACCTTCCTCGTTCGGAAGCTTAGGATTCTTTACGATAAAGTCTAGATTAATAGCTTCCGTTCCTTTAGGCAGATAAACACCAAGTTCTGAATGCATCTTTGTCTCGAACTCATATTTAATCAATTGTTGCCCTTTTGTATAGTAGATGCCCTCTCCATTTGGAGAAACTGCTGATACAGTTTTAGAGCTCAATTCGAATTCATCCACTATTTTAAGTGTTTTACGGTCAAAAATAACAGCCATATTTGAAGGATGTAATCTAGCAATAATATAATTATCCGTTAAAACTAAGTCCTGTGCATATTTTTCAGACATGTATTTTGCTGGCAAAAATGAAGTGAAATTTTTTGTGTTCGGCTTTTTTACTAATAAATCCATTGGAGAACCAATAGAAACGTAAATTTCATCTTTATCTTCATCAGCAACGATAGCTTTCACGAATTCTTTTCGTTTTCGAATTTGACCAAATTCCTCTATTTCTTTTGTTTCTGTATCAAATGCTACTAACGAACCACCATAAGCCGAACCTGCATACACTTTATTGCCGGATACGATTAAATCTTGAATAGATGTATCACTCTTATTGGAAAAAATCGCTCCATGCTTTTCAAATACTTCCTCGTTCGGATCATAGCTATAAAGTACGCTCGATACTGATCCACCAACCCATAGCTTCCCATTTTCATCTACATCCAAGCCCCATGCACTTTTCGAATCTTCTAACGTAAACGTATGTAAGATTTCTTTAGACGTATAATCCACGACAACAAGTGCCGCTGGAGAGCCATGCATGATGTAGTAAATAAAATAGTCGCCCTCGTTATTTGCTGCAATTTTAGAGGATACTGCGGAAGCTTTAAAAATCATTGGTCCTAAATTTTCGTAGCCTTCCTCAATTACTTCTTCTACTGGCTTTTCTTCTATTATATCGTCCAGCCATTCCTCCGAGTTATCGACCTCTAGATTTTCTTCGACAACATCTTTAATACCTTCTATTCCTTGTTGCTCTTTTACTTCTACCATTGGCTTTTTGACTATCTCTTCTGCGTGAACACTACTCATCGGCGCTGCTAAAACCATAGCAAGCATTGCTGTACTAATTTTTTTCAACATTCTAACCCCTTTCATATCTATACTAACTTTAACATGATATGGAAACTTTTTAAATATAATCATGTAACTAAATTGTAATCATAGCTATTTATATAGTAAATGCTACCACTTATGATTCATGATATAATAGTATTGGAAATAAAAGATAGGAGATTAGACATGTTACAATCTATTAAAAAAATGATTTCAGGAGAAGTCATAGAGCTAAACCAGCTAAAAAAAATTGTAAATAAAATAAATGCCCTAGAAGATTCATTCACTCAAAAAAATGATGCAGAGCTACAAGCATATACAAATACTTTTCGTGAGAAGCTTAACGAGGGAATATCACCAGAGGAGTTAATTATTGAAGCATTTGCTGTTGTTCGAGAAGCCTCTAAACGTGTGCTTGGAATGAGACATTATGATTCTCAGCTGATGGGAGGGGCTGTTCTAACACAATCTCAAATTGCACAAATGCAAACGGGAGAAGGTAAAACGTTAGTGGCTACCCTACCAGCTTACGTGATGGCTGCTTACGGAAAAGGAACACATATCATTACCGCGAACGAATACTTGGCTACTCGAGATTATGAACAAATGAAGCCCCTTTTTGAATTTCTTGGTCTTTCCGTTGGACTTAATGTAGCTGGACTAGAAAAAGAGGAAAAGCAAGCAGCTTACAATTGTGATATTACATACGGAACAGGGACAGAGTTTGGTTTCGACTATTTAAGAGACCATATGATCCAACGAGAAGATGAGCTCGTACAAAGACCGCTTTTCTACGCATTAATCGATGAAGTAGATAGCATTTTAATAGACGAAGCAAGGACACCTTTAATCATTGCAGGTAAGTCTAACGCAAGCTTAAATCTCTTCCCTGTGATGCAGATGGTTGTAGGATCGTTTGAGGACAAAAGAGAATACGATTATTACCCAGAAACAAAACAAATTGTATTGTTAGATGAAGGTGCAGATCGTCTAGAAGAGGCCTTTGGAATCGACAATGTATATGATCGCGAACATAGAGAGTTTCTTCATATAGCAATGCAGACGCTTCGCGCAAAAGTAGTTATGAGAAAAGATGTTGACTATATTGTGAAGGACGATAAAATACAAATCGTTGACCAGTATACAGGACGTATAATGGAAGGCAGAACATATAGCGATGGCCTTCATCAAGCAATAGAAGCTAAAGAGAAGGTTTCGATCAAAGAAGAGAACAATACACAGGCTTCTGTTACCATTCAACATTATTTCCGTTTGTATAGTCATATCTCTGGAATGACTGGCAGTGCTATGCCTTCACGCGATGAATTTTGGGAGACTTATAATTTAAGAGTCACAGAGATTCCTACGAACAAACCAAACAAGCGAATTGATATGGAGACTGTTGTCTATTTATCTTCTGAAGATAAAATGAAGAAAATTGTTGCTGAAACTAAAAAGCACCACGAAGTTGGGCGTCCTGTTTTAATTGGGACAACCTCTATAGAGCAATCAGAGAAGCTATCCAATTTCTTTAAAGAGGAAGGCTTGAAACACAATATTTTAAATGCTAAAACAGAGGAAGATGAAGCAGAGCTTATTTCTAATGCAGGTCAAATGCATAAAATTATGCTAGCTACTAATATGGCAGGCCGAGGAACGGATATCCTTTTAGGCGAAGGTGTAGCAGAGCTTGGTGGTTTGCATATTATCGGGACCGAGCTTCACAGTAGTGCTCGTATTGATATGCAATTACGGGGACGTAGTGGTCGCCAAGGTGACCCAGGCAGCACACAGTTTATCGTCTCCTTAGACGATGAACTATTCTACTACTATGATGAAGAAGAATTCGCTAAGTATAAAAAGAAAGTAAAAACAGATGAGAGTGGTTTAATAATTTCCCCTAACCCAACTAAATTTGTTTACAATGTACAAAAGGTTATTGAAGGAATGCATTTCTCAAGTAGATCACACTTATTAAAATTAGATGATGTAAACAATGATCAACAAAAAGTGATTTATAATTATCGTGAAAAAGCATTGAAACTGGAAAACATGCAATCACTCATTCAAATTGCTATACAGGAACGCTTAAATTACTTCTTAAAGGATATGTTAGAAATGGATGCTGCGGGGGAAGCTGCTTTGCACCAGGAAGTGATTGATGAAATTAAAATAATCGGCACGCTTACTACCACGGAGCCAATCGATTACTCTAACTTCACTGCGGAAAGTAAGGAACAATTACAAAAGGAACTAAATGTTGTTTACCGAATGGCACTAGATGAACTAGAGAATGATGTAGATGAAGATACTTGGAAGGACATCCAAAGCATTTACATTGAAACGCTAGATAGATACTGGATTTCTCATTTAGGAAACTTACACCACTTGAGAGAAGGTATTTCCGTTCGCGGCTACGGACAAGAAGATCCTTATAGACTATATTCATTTGATGCATTAGACATGTTCAATAACATGCTTAACGCCTTTTTCCGAGATATCAGCCGCTACTTTCTACAGGTTAATAGCTCTAAAGCGGAAGAATAATAAAGACAGATTTCAACTAAAGACTGCAGCTATTGCTCAAGTTATTTCCCCTGAGCTTGCTGCAGTTTTTTTATTATTCTTCTATCCCAACATTTACCTAGTAATAAAACTAGAAAAAGATAAAGGTGTTATTCCCGCTTTCTTACGATAAAAAACAAGGGTAACAGGTACTGTTATCCTTGTTTATTTTGAATAAATACTATTCGAACACATTTATCTCTTATTTGAACCTCGATACCAAGTCATGCATGTTTTCAGCTTCCTGTTGAAGTTGAAGGGCTGAATTCATAATAGAATTAATAGCATTGTTCTGCTCTTCAATTGAGGCATTCATTTGCTCTGTTGCTGCTGCAGACTCCTCTGCAACGGCTGCAATATTAGATATCGCCCCTACAACCACTTCTCTATTAGAATACATGATATTCATCTCTTCATTTAAATAAATAAGTTCTTCTTTTATTTGTTGAATGGATTTAGTCAACTCCATGAATGATTGTTTAGTATATTCAACTGAATCCATTTGTTCATTTGAAATCGATTGAGTTTCCGTCATTTGAATTTCTGCTAAACGTGTGTCCTGCTCAATTTGCTTTAAAAGATTACGTACACTATCTGTAGCTACCTGAGTACCTTCTGATAGCTTCCTTACCTCCTCTGCTACTACCGCAAATCCTTTTCCATGCTCTCCTGCCCTTGCAGCTTCGATACTTGCATTTAAAGCAAGTAAGTTGGTTTGGGCAGATATATCATTAATGGTCTGAACAATTTGAGATATCTGTCCCATTCGATTAGTAAGTTGAGTAAAAGTAGCCTGTAGGACATCCATCACTGCTTGCAATCTATCAGTATTTGTAGTTAAGGTATTTATGTTAGATAAACCATTTTCTTGTACGCTTGTCATTTGACTAACCCCTACAATAATTTCATTATATTGCTTAAGTGTTTTCTCAATAACTGTAGACAAATCATTTACTTTATCAGAAGCTACCTCTGCTTCCTCTGCTTGTATAACTGCACCTTTAGAGATTTCTGTAATAACATGTGAAATTTCATCAGCAGCTGCCGTAGTTTCTTCTATTACAGCACTCAGCACCTCGGAGGAGCCTCTCATATGGTCTGAAGATACTTTTGTTTGACTCACCATTTCCTCTAAACTATTCTTCATAGTATTCACATTTAATGCAAGCTGACCTAACTCATCCCTTGTTTCTATTGGTATCTCATTTCCACTAAGCTTTCCATCTGCTATATCCGAGGTTAAAACCATAATCTTCTTTAAATAAGATGTCATTTTTCTAGCAAAGTACCAAAACAGTACTAATCCTAACAGGAGCGCTATTAAAATCGTCACAATGGTTGTAAATAACATAGTATGTGCGCCTTTATTAAAGTCCCTTTCGTATGTAGCTGCTACAATTATCCACCCCCAATTGGGATCCTCTATACTATATGCAATTTTTGGTTCCACTTGAGCTTCGTCACTAGGAAGTGGCCAGTTATAAGACACGTACCCCCCACCATTTAATGCTTTTTCTATACTATCTCTTATAAAATACTGACCATCCTCCGACTGATTATCATATAAGTTTTCCCCTTCTAGACTAGGGTGTACTAATAAGTTGCCTTTATCATCCATAACATAATAATAGAAATTCTTCCCGTAAGATGCCGGATTAGTGATTGAACGTTTATTGTCCTCCTTTAAAGGACCGATAATTTTATCTGCAACTCGTGCTTTTGCTTCTTCAATTGTTATAACGCCTTTTTCTACCTCTTTATTCAATTCATCAATTAAATCCAATATTGCATAGGTACCATTTTGAATCCCCATTTTCCCTAATTCATCTAATTCTTTTTTAGCTAACAAATAATTATTTAGGCCTAGTATTGATAAAGGTAGTAATATAACGATTAAAGCCAGAACTAAAAGTTTACTTTTTAAAGAACCACGCATATAAATAACACTCCCTTTTTGATTAATTATACCTACAATATTTGTACAAAAATGTGATAATTATCACATTTAAGCATATAAATATCATTAATAATTTATAAAATAATAAAAAGGGAATGAACAAAGTCTTATTTCGTAGACTTTGTAGGTGGAGTAAATGTTGTAAAAGAAACGACCTTTGAAGTGTTTGGCTATACCTTTCTTGAGGAAAAAATTAGATTACAGGGACAGCAGGCGCTAGATTATGTAAGAATGCGCAAAGATGATCCACTAGGAGATTTTGGAAGACAACATCGTCAAAAACAAGTAATTCAATCTCTACTTAAAAAGGGAGCAAACTTCAATCTACTCCTGAGGAAAAGGAACGGAACTACTTCTAATTATTGAAGAAAACCTACAAACAAATATGACCTTCGAGCAGATGCTAGATATACAAAAAGATTATAAAAAAAGTATAAATACGATTGAAACTCTGACCTTTGAAGAAGGTGCTGGAGAATTAAAGGATGGAATTTGGTATTATATGATGAACGAGAATGAATTTTAAAAAATTTCCGAGGAAATAAAGCTACATTTAGAAAAGCATTAAAAATTCTATAAACAACATATATGCATGCTCAAAAAGGATTGTCATAAAACACACAACTGCTAGGTGTATTTTATGACAATCCTTATCACTCTCTCCATTGAAAACGAATCTTTCCACCACTCCTCAATTGGGAGATCTTCCATAAATCTTCGTCTACTATTTTCCCCATGGTAGCATATCCACCAACCGTATGTGCATCTGCCATTAAAACAACTGGCTGACCATTATTAGTAATTTGAATAGTACCAAACTGGGTTGCCTCCGATAGAATATCGCCCCTAGAGACGAACTTTAGCTCAGGGCCATCTAAATAATATCCCATCCGATTCCCAGCCTTATATGTATAAATCGAATTAAAAAAAGTATCAATACTGCTCGTTTCAAATAAAGCCACATGTGGACTTCCCCAAACATTAACAGTTACATCATTTTCATAAGTAGGAATAAGAGACGGTATTAATCGAGAGCGTTTGTTTGTATACGAAGTATCCCTCCCATATAAAATCATGTTTGGCTTCAGAACATATCCAATATCTGCTCTTGGATATGCTGAACTACTGTTCATCACCTCGTCCGCAAAAAATCCTCCTTGTGGAATTATGTAAGCAATACTTCCTTTACTTGGACTATTAAAGGATAGGATTTGACCTTTGATGACTAGAAATGATGTCCATAGCTCCACGGGGTTTCCATCGAGCGTAGCTTCCAGATCCGCCCCACTGATAACTAATTTATGAGTATCTAAAACTTCCAGTGATAAGCCACCTAAAAATAGTTCTAATGCTAAGGAGTTTGGAGAGTTGGATACAATTTTATTCCCCATTTGAAAAGCATATTTATCCATCGGTCCAGCAACAGGCATCCCAAATTTCCGATACCCTGGTCTGCCCGAGTCCTGATAGGATGCGTAAACCCCCTCTTTTATAACTTTAAAAAGCGCCTTCATATTCCCAGCTCCAAAGGTGCAATCCTCACATTGTTTTCCTCTAGGACTTTTCTAACTTTCCTAACGACTGCCGAGACATTTTTGCCATCGCCATGAAAGCACAAGGTATTAGCATGGATTCTTATACTATCCCCAGACTTGGTCTTTACTTGTCGATCTTTTACGATTCGTAAAACCTGCGTAACGATATCTTCATCAGTAGTCAAAATAGCATTTGGCTCTGTTCGGTTAACTAGCTGCCCATCCTCATCATAAAGGCGATCGGCAAAAGCCTCCTGTGCAATTTGAAGACCTATCATTTTTCCCGCCTCTATTAGTTCACTGTTGCATAACCCATATAAAATCAAGTCTGGTTCCATATCAAACGTCGCCTGCGCAATTGCTTTAGCAACAGAGGACTCTTTTGCAGCCATATTGTAAAGAGCACCATGTGGCTTTACATGCCTAAGTCGTACATGATGAAGCTGACAGAAAGCCTTTAAGGCCCCAACTTGATAGATAACCATCTCATAGATTTCTTCGGGTGACATTATCATATTCCTACGTCCAAATCCTTGCAGGTCTGGAAAGCCTGGGTGAGCACCAATGGATAAATTATTTTTCTTAGCTTCCTTTACTGTTCGGTTCATTACCGAAAAATCTCCCGCGTGGAATCCACAAGCAATATTAGCTGAAGTAATCACTTTAAATAATTCCTGGTCTTCCCCTACGCTAAAGGCTCCAAAGCTTTCCCCTACATCCGCATTTATATCAATTGTTATCATTTAGACAACTCCTCTACAAAACGTTTCATAGCAAGAGAATCTTGTTTTAACTCACTAGCTATCTCTTCATATTCATGTATTGAAATGGGAAAAAATCTAATTAAATCTCTTGCTCTTAATAGAAAATGGTCATTTCTAAAAGCCGAATAGAGCTCCAAAGGTGTTCTTCCAATAATGTTCCATCCTCCTGGTGATTCTAAGGGATAAATGCCTGTTTGATTTCCTCCAATTCCAACAGAGCCTTTTGGTACTATATTTCTAGGCTTGTCTAGGCGAGAGATAGATAGATTTTTATTTAACTCGCCCAAATAAGGGAAGCCAGGTAAAAATCCTATCATATAAACTGTGTACAAAGGTTGTGTGTGAAGCTGAATAATCTGTTTGGAAGAAAGACCATTTAAAGAAGCTATTCTATCCATATCTAACGAATACGGCTCCTCATAACAGACAGGAATATGTACTAATCTAGACGGTATTTTTTCTGAAGCTAAATTTTTATGCTGCCATTTGAATAAGAATCCCTTAATATCAACTTTGTCTAATGCCGACGAATCAATAAAAAACACCGTAATTGTATGATAGCTTGGCACCACCTCCTCTATAAGATGATTCCATTCTAATGAAACCATTTCAGCAAAGAAATGTACCTGACTCCATACTTCTTGACTTATAGTCTCTTCAAAACTAAAACGTAAAGTCCTCTCCCCTGTTCTAAAAAAAGTTGGCATTTCAATTGTCATGATGTTCTAGCACACCAATACAAGTGATAATACTATTTTTCAAGTCCTCATGAGACCAGCTCGGAATCTTCCCGTGTGCAATCGCTAGTTCATGAGATGCCGGAATATGGATGAATCCCGAAATCAGTTTGTTATTGGACTTCTGTGCATAATGTAGTGCTTCATACATGACATTATTACAAAGGTAGGTTCCTGCTGTATTAGAAATTTCAGCAGGAAAACCATTTTGGATTAGCTTTTCCACCATTTTTCGAATTGGCAACGTAGAGAAATAACCTGGTTCTCCGTTTGCCTGGATCACTTCATCAACAGGCCTATTTCCTTTGTTATCTGCATCCCCATCTTGTACATTGATAGCAACTCTCTCGGGAGTAATTTTATACCTGCCAGCTGCTAAGCCTAAAGATATGTGTACTTCTGGCTTTTCTACTTCCAGTAATTGAAGTAGCTCCTTACCAGACGCACGAAAATCTACCGGTAGGATTTTACCAACAATCCTATGACCATTAATCTCTAAACCATTTAACTGTTCCACAATTTTCATAGTTGGATTGACAGTAAGCTGTAAAAACGGTTCAAATCCTGTTAATAATAATGTTTTCATTCTATTCCTCCTATTGATTCTATTTATTTATTTGAATTTTCATATCATTCATTTTAACATTCTTGGAATATAAAATAACAACCAACAAGTTTTCTCTCGTTGGTTGTTTGAATAAAATAGTTAGTAAGGAGTAAAAATATCGACAATTTTCCATTCCTTATTTTCTTTTTTCAATAGATATACGTTTAAAATAGTTTCCTTTTTGTTTCCTGTAGTAGCAAGGTCCTCTACTTCCACATAGGCATAGCCACTAATGATGGAGTAGACATAAACGTTTACCAGTTCGAACTTTGTATCATTTTCATTGAAGGAAGTTTGAATATCCTCTTTTAAAAATTCATAGTCAGGAAAATCCTTACCGTATAACGAGAAAACTCCCGTTACATCTTTTTTATTGATCAGTTGGTTCATTTGACCAAAATAAATGTTGAAGTCTTTTTCTTGTGCAACAAAATTTATGTCCTTTCGCATGACCTTGCTGTATTCTTCAAATAGTCGATAATACATCGTATCATCTTTTATGGATTCTAAAGTTAAAAACAATTCGTTTAGAATGGAGTCTTGCTTGGTTTTCTTTTGGATAGCCTGGTCCAGCTTAGTTATTAAGCCTTTCGCTAGCTTTGCAGATTTTACATTAAGTAGCATCTGTTCGGCAGGACTCTTATATTGAGTAATAAAAGCGTCGCGTGTTGACTTACCATAAACTCTATATAAAAGCTTTCCTTGCTTTCTAATTTCCTCGGATAAAGCATGATAAGCAGTTTCCGTAAGCTTAGAGCTTGGATCCTTTCTATACTCTTGTTGAAGAGTGTTAGCCAGCTTTTGAATTTTATTGCCAGACGTAATAGCATCCACATATCCCATGGAGCGTTTATAATGAATCCCGGCTGTTTCCTCTAATTTTTTTTCTAATTCTGCCCTTTTAGCTGGATCACTTATCGAGGAAATCTCTTTTTGTGCCGTTAGATAAGCAGATTTAGTCGAATTGAATACCTTCATATCTGGAGTTTTAATAGACTGGGTATGTTCAATAGAAATTTGCCATTTTAAAGCCGTTGCTTCTTTCTCCGCTCTCTGAACTAGTGCTTCCGCTTTTGTTAATGACGCTGCCTGTACATTCGCTACGGGAGCGAGTATAACACTACTAAAAATTCCAAGTGCAAGTGAATACGTAATTACTTTTTTCATTGTATTCTCCATTTCGTCATGTAATAGAATTCATTGGGACTGAATTTTTTCTATAAAACGTTCTAAACGATTTAAACCCTCTTCTAATACGGCCATGGAATAAGCATAGGAAATTCGAATATAGCCCTCTCCATAAGGTGTAAAGGTACTGCCAGGAACTACTGCTACTCCACCTTCATGTAGTAGCTTCGTTGCAAAATCAAAAGACTTCATACCTAAACGTTCTATGGAAGGAAAAATATAAAATGCACCATTCGGCTTAATGACAGGAAGACCCATCTTTAACAAGCGATCATATACATAGTCACGTCTTGTTACATACTCCATATTCATTGCGCTTGGGATGTCCTTGGAATTGGTTAATGCCTCTAGTGCACCGTACTGTGATGGCAAAGAAGCACAAATAGAATTGTAAAGATGTACTTTTAACACATGCTCCATAATTTTCTCAGGACCTAATATAAATCCAATCCTCCAGCCAGTCATCGAATGCGACTTAGAAACCCCATGGATATAAAATAATTTGTCTCGCAGCTCCGGATAGGAAGCAAACGAAACATGCTCTCCTAAAAAGGTATTCTCACTATAAATTTCATCAGAGACAATATAAACCTCTTTATCCGTTAACATTTCCACTAGCTGATCCATTACCTGCTTTTCGATAACCATGCCAGTAGGGTTTGAAGGATTATTAAACAAAATAGCCTTCGTTTTATCTGTAATAAGCTTCTCTAATTCAGCTGCTGAAGGCTGTAGACCAGTATTAGTTGTATCTAAATAAACGATCTTAGCGCCACAAAATTTAATAACAGGTTCATAGCCCGAGTATATCGGAGCCGGCAATATAACCTCGTCGCCTTCTTCTAAAATAGTTCGAAAAACTGTATCGATAGCTTCACTCGCACCGTTTGTGATGACAATTTCTTTAGTTGGGTTGTAGGAAAAACCATATTTATCTGTAAAAAAATTATTAACAGCTTCTCTTAACTCTATTAACCCAGCATTGTGAGAATAACCAGTTAAATCATTTTGAATAGCGTGTATTCCCGCATCCTTCACCGCCTGCGGAGTAGGGAAATCTGGTTGTCCTATTGTTAGATTAACTGCATTCGGGAAATTAACGAGCTGATTCGAGAACTGACGAATACCAGGTTGTTCAAGTGCTATCGCACGTGGGTTAAGTTGTAAAGACATATAATTATCCTTCTTTCACAATTATTTATTGCTTAGAATACTTGGAAGCCATAAAGATAAACTCGGTAAGAATGTGATGAGGATTAAGCAAACAATCATGCTGAACAAAAATGGGATAATGGCTATTATGATTCTTTCAAACTTCACATTACCAACACTAGAAGCTACAAATAGGTTTACTCCAAGAGGTGGTGTGATAAAACCAATTGCTAAGTTAGTAACTAATATTACCCCAAAATGAATGGGATCGACACCGACTGCAATAACAATCGGCAAAAGAATCGGTGTTAGAATGACTAACGCAGATATTGTATCGATAAACATTCCTACTATTAATAGTATGACATTAATAGCTAGTAAAATGACAATTGGATTGGTAGATAATTCAGTCAAGAAAGAAGAAATATCATTGGGCACCTGTTCTAAAGTCATGAAATATGCAAAAGAAACGGAAAGACCGATAATAATCATCGTAGTAGCATTAATAACAACCGCTTCGCGGAAGCATTCAAATACGGATTTCCATGTAAGCTCCTTATAAACAAACAAGCCGATAATTAAAGCATAGACCACTGCTACGACAGCAGCTTCCGTTGGCGAAAAGAAGCCTCCATAAATCCCACCCAAAATAATAACTGGGATAAGCAATGCCCACTTGGCATCGTATGTAGCTTTTAACACATCCTTAAATGAAAAGCGGGCAGTTCCCTCGGACTTATAGCCTCGTTTTTTAGCAATAAAATACGCGGTGATCATCAGACCAATACCAATGATAATACCTGGTAATATCCCTGCTAGGAACATGCTTCCTACAGATACGCTTCCTATTACCCCATACAACACAAATGGAATACTAGGTGGAATAATTACGCCTATAGATCCTGCTGAAGCGGATACAGCCGCTGCATATCCTCCGTCATACTTTTTGTTTTTCATTTCTGGAATCATAAAACCGCCAATTGCAGCTACAGTTGCAGGTCCTGATCCCGAAATAGCCGCAAAAAACATGGATGCTACTATGGTTACTAGAGACAATCCCCCTACTATCCAACCTACTAAAGCAGTAGCTACGTCCAGCAATCTTTTAGAAACTCCGCCTTTACTCATTAGTACTCCAGCCAGCATAAAGAAAGGAATTGCTAATAGCGGGAATGAATCCAAGGATGTAAATGCTTTTTGGGCTATAATACCCAGTGGAAGATTAGAACCAAAATAAATGGCAACTAGTGCGGAAACACCTAAAGAGATAGCAATAGGAACTCCAATTAAAAGGCAAATAAACAGTGTACCGAACAAAAGAGCTACTGTCATAGCATAATCTCCTCTTCCTTAGGTTTTTCGTAATTGCCACGTATCACTTCTTTTACTTGAATGACTAACCGAATAGCCATCCCAATCCCACCAAGTGGTATAGCTAAATACGGAATCCAAATTGGTATTTGCATAGCTGGAGCCAGTTGTCCATGATTAATACTACTTAAAACAAGCTCTGTACCAAACACAGCTAAAAACAGTGCCATTACAAACCAAATTACTATGGATAAAATCTCAAGCACCTGACGAAACACCCCGTGGAAGCGGGTGATAAATGCTTCCACGCGAATGTGCTGTCTTAATTTAACTGCATAGCTTGCCCCAATCCATACTTGGAAAATATGAATATATCTCGCCATTTCCTCTGTCCAGCTTGGTGCAGAGGAAAAAACATATCTGCCTATTACTTGACCAAAAATAAGTGCAACCATTAAACCAAGGGAAAGTACTAGCAATATCTCTTCGAACCTTGCAAATTTCTTTAGCATATACGTTTCACCCCTGCTCTATTATTGATTGTTTGCTTCTTCTGCCATATTAACTAAATCTTCTCCTATTTCAGCCACGTATTTGTCATATACGGATTGAGTTGCGGCCTTGAACTCGTCCCGTTGCTCATCAGTCAGCTCATTTACTTGCATGCCCTCTTCTTTTAATTTCTCAAGAAATTCTACATCTTGCTTTTGAGCAATTTCACGTTGCTCTGTTCGATACTCTTCAGATGCAGTTTGCACTAACTCCTGCAAATCGTCTGGTAAACTATTAAAGAAGTCATTGTTCATCAACAAAATAGTTGCAGCATAGACGTGGCTAGTTAAAGTTAGATATTCCTGAACCTCGTAAAACTTGTTTGTATAATATAAAGAAATGGGTGATTCCATTGCTTCATATGTATTTTGTTGCAGTGCCGTGTATAATTCCCCAAAAGCAAAAGGTGAGGCATTGGCACCAAAAGCTTTAAATGTGTCTGTATGTACTGGGTTTTCTAATGTTCGATATTTTAAGCCCTTTAAATCTTCTATTCCCTCTATTGGTCCCTCGTTATTAGACATATGACGGAATCCATTCTCCGCAAAAACAAGTCCCTTCATATCATTGCTCTCTAACTCTGCAAGAAGTTTATCACCTAATTCACCATCAAGTGCTCGATAAGCTGCATCATGGTCATTAAACAAAAACGGTAAGTCAAAAACCATAAACTTTTTATTGAAAGAAGCTAATGGTGCTACTGCTGGAATAGTCATTTCAATATTACCTAACTGTACCGCTTCAATTCCTTCACGATCGGATGCATATAATTGTCCATTTGGATATAGTTCAACTTTTAAACGTCCATCCGATTCTTCCTCTAACTTTTCTTTAAAAGACTTAGCTGCTAGATGAGTAGATTGCTCTTCAGATACTAAGTATGCAATTCGAAGTGTATATTGCTCTTGTTCCTCCCCTGAGCTAGATGTTGACGTACTTGTTGATGGCCTTCCACATGCGCTTAACGTAAGTAGGGTGATCAGTAGTATAGCTAATAATTTTTTCATTTCTTTTCCTCCTCATTGAAATATAATAAAAATCTTCTTTCTACATTATCTAGGTGAATTGCCATAAGTTGTTTAGCCAAATCGTTATCTTGTACCCGCAGGGCCCGTACTATCTCTTCATGCTCATAATAAGCCTCCTCTGCGCTGACCTCTAATGTATTGGAAAGAATCAGAAAAGCACGATTACTTCCAGCGTTAGCATCATTTATCAGTTCACCCAGCTTTCTGTTGGGTCCTATACTTCCAATCAGCAAATGAAACTGTTGATCTAAGTCGTTAAATGTGTTGTATCTTTCCTCTTTAATGGAAGTTAATTGCTCCACAAGATTTTCTTCTAATGCACACAATACTTCCCCGGAAATATAATTTGCATTTTGGTCAATATTATATATTTCTAATAATCTACGTATTTCCATATAATGTAGCCCGTCTTCTTTTGTAAAGGTTGCTACAATTGCCGGTTTAGCCTTATTTACTTCAACTAGGCCCTCAGCCGCTAATCTTTTTAAAGCTTCACGCAAGGGAGTTCGACTAATCCCTAAATCTAACGCTAACTTTTCTTCCGGTAATTCTTCCTGCTGTGCTAGTTTTCCACTAATGATAGCGTCCTTTAAAGCATTAAATGCTTGATCAGCTAAAGATTCTTTTGGAGAAAGCTTTTTCAAAATAATTTCTCCTTCCTGTATACTGTATACATGAATAATATATTATGTTAATATTATTGTAAATAAATATTTTGAATTTTTAGATATACAGGAGGATTGTCATTTATGGAAGCACATCTATTTGACCAATTTGAAGAGGTACTAGGAAAAGAGAAAATAAGTAAAAGTGAATCAGAATTATATAGACATAGTCGAGATGAATCCTCCCACCCTTTTGTGGAGCCAGATTTTGTATTCTTCCCAGATAGTGTAGAGGACATTGTTAGCGTTCTTAAAATAGCTAATGAACATAAAGTACCTGTTACTCCATATGGCGCTGGTTCTGGCCTTGAAGGTCAAGCTATTCCAATTCACAAGGGGATTTCTATTAGTTTTGATAATATGAAAAAAATAATAGAATTTAATCCTGAGGATATGATGGTTACTGTGGAGCCAGGTATCACTCGTCTACAGCTAAACCATTTTGTTAATAAGCACGGTCTATACTTTCCAATTGATCCTGGTGCTGATGCCTCCATTGGAGGAATGGTCGCAAATAATGCAAGTGGAACGACTGCTGTACGATACGGCTCAATGAGAGATCAAATTTTAGATTTAGAAGTTGTTTTAGCAAACGGTACCGTTATCCATACAGGATCCAAGGCAAAAAAATCTTCCTCGGGCTATAACTTGAATGGAATTATGGCTGGATCAGAAGGAACGTTAGGAGTAATTACAAAGGTTACTTTAAAGCTTCACGGCATTCCAGAAAAAGTGATAGCTGCTCGTTGTACGTTTGAGTCACCTGGAGAATGTGCTGAAGCTGCTCAAGCAGTTTTATCGTGTGGGATTCCGGTACTTAGAATGGAATTAGTAGATGCTGAAAGTATAAAACAAGTAAATGTATATGGGGATTATGGATTCCCAGAAGAGCACTCTCTATTCTTTGAATTTGCAGGTACTCCCAATATCGTGGAAGAGGAAGCAACCGTGGTAGAAGAATTAATGAAGGATGTAGACTGCAACAATTGGGAGCGCGCCAATTCTCCAAAAGACCGAGCTGACATTTGGAAGGCTCGTCATGAACTTTCTTATGCCTATAAGCATATTAAAGGAAAAGATAACACTGGGGCCGATGCTTGTGTACCTATTTCCAAGTTAGCAGAAATGGTCGTATTTGGTCGCATGCTAATAGAGGAAAGTGGTCTTCTAGGTGGCGTGTTCGGACATGTGGGTGATGGTAATTTCCATACGATGGTCATGTACGACCCTAACGATCCAACAGAAGTAGCAAAAGCCAAGTATACAAATGACCAGATTGCTTTAAAAGCTATCGACTTGGGTGGCAGTTGTACAGGGGAGCACGGAGTTGGAGTCGGTAAAATGAAATACCAACTTAAGGAACATGGTGAGGCAGTGGAACTAATGAAGTCTATTAAATTATTATTTGATCCAAATGGAATTTTAAACCCTGGGAAAATATTTATTTAACTATTCATATTTTTATGTAATAACACGAATAATTAGTAGAAAGTAGTAATATATACGCTTTCGTGTAAATTCAAAAGGACTGCGCAGTTTAATTCACTGTGCAGTCCTTTTTTTAAAATTAATATACCTTATCTCCATTGAAAATAGAGTTTTTCACAACGACATAATCTACATTACGAATAGCGTCCAATTTGTTTCCGCCTGCATACGAAATGGAAGATTGTAAATCCTGCTCCATTTCTCTTAAAGTATCCTCAAGATGTCCTTTATGCTCGACGAACATTTTTTTACCTTCGACGTTTTTCTTCTCGCCTTTTTGAAATTCAGAAGCAGATCCGAAGTATTCTTTAAAACGTTTTCCATCTTTTTCAATCGTAACTCCAGGAGATTCCTCATGACCAGCAAAAAGTGAACCGACCATTACCATGGATGCACCAAATCGAACAGACTTAGCTATATCGCCATGTGTACGAATACCGCCATCCGCTATGATTGGTTTACTAGCAGCTTTTGCACACCAGCGTAACGCAGCTAACTGCCATCCACCAGTTCCAAAGCCTGTTTTAATCTTTGTAATACAAACCTTCCCTGGTCCAATCCCAACTTTAGTAGCGTCTGCTCCTGCATTTTCTAACTCCCGTACAGCCTCTGGAGTTCCTACATTTCCTGCAATCACAAAGCTTTTTGGCAAATAACTTTTAATATGCTTAATCATATTAATCACGGCATTAGAATGACCATGTGCAATATCTATTGTAATAAATTCAGGTACTAATGACTTGTTCGCTAATTCCTCTATGAAATGATATTCTTCCTCTTTGACACCAACACTTATCGAAGCAATCAAGCCTTTAGATTGCATATCCTTAATAAAATCTATACGCTTTTCTGGCTGAAATCGGTGCATGATATAAAAATATCCTTTTTCAGCTAAATACAAAGCTATTTTTTCATCTATAATTGTTTGCATGTTTGCAGGGACTACCGGTAATTTAAATTTATACCCACCTAACGAAACTGTCGTATCACATTCCGAACGACTGTTAACCACACATTTCGCAGGAATTAATTGAATATCCTCATAATCAAATACGTTTTCCACGCCTCAACACTCCCAAACACGAATATTTATATTAAAAACAAAGGTAATTGTTCGCCCATTTGATAATTTACATGATTTCTCCACTCTTGTCAAAGACTTTTAGAGAAAAACATGAATATTAGGAACGAAGACATAGAAGCATTTGTATGAAAGGGCATGAAAATAACGTGAAGGAGCGATATATATTAAATAAAAAGGTTTATAACTAACCTTAAATAAAATAGTGCCTACTCGTGTGAATTAAGAAATTATTTTGTAGACAGGCACGAGCGGAATCCATTACTAATCTATTTCATATGTTAAGAGAGAGGAGGTTTTTATTATGTTGCCAGCTATACTATTACAGTTTGCTTACCTATTTATTTTTATATGGTCAGTAGCTATGCTAGTACAAGACTTTCAAGGGACACAAAAAAACTGGTTAACGGTTTTATTGCACATCTCTGTAGCAATCGTTTCCCTCAACTATTTACTTGTGTCACTCGGCGTAAGTATTTAGCAATTGTAAAGATCCTGTTTACCTAAGCGTAAACAGGATTCTTTTTTTCTTCATCAATAAAACTTAGCTCCTGTGTGTTATTAAAAGAACTTTAGTCATTTTATTTTCTATTAAAGTTTCGCTTTATTTACATAGAAAAATCATGAAATTGATGCCACTAAAATTCAGCTATACTAGAGATATTTTCAAGAAATAAAGAGTAACTAATTAGCAGTAAGGGTAAAGTATTTAATAACATTTAAAGACAGAAAGTGGGATGTTCATGTCGTCACAATGTCACAATAGATTATCCAAAGAAAAATCTCCCTATTTACTTCAGCATGCCAATAATCCTGTTGATTGGTTTCCATGGGGAGAGGAAGCTTTTGAAAAAGCACACAAGGAAAACAAACCTCTGTTTGTAAGCATTGGCTATAGTACATGCCACTGGTGTCACGTAATGGAAAGAGAATCGTTCGAGGATCAAGAGGTCGCTAACATATTAAATAAGCATTTCATATCGATTAAAGTAGATCGTGAAGAAAGACCGGATATTGACTCGATATATATGACTATTTGTCAAATGCTAACTGGAGAAAGCGGCTGGCCACTCCATGTTTTTCTAACGCCTGACCAAAAACCTTTTTACGCGGGAACCTATTTTCCAAAGGAACAAAAATATGGGAAACCTGGACTGTTAGATTTATTGCCTCGCTTACATAAAGCATATGAAAATGAATTTGATCAACTAGAAGAAGTAAGTGAAAAATTAATAGAAGCCTTTCAAGTAACTACTACAACTAACAACCATACAGCTATAGAGCCAAATATAATAGAAACTGCCTTTCATCAGTTAGCTGGTATGTTCGATTCTCAGCACGGAGGCTTCGGTAAAGAACCTAAGTTTCCCTCCCCTCTACAGTTGCTCTTTTTAATGAGGTATTATCATGAAACTAATGAGGATGATGCCCTTCATATGGTTGAAATTACATTAGACGGTATTGCTCGTGGTGGAATTTCAGATCATCTTGGTGGTGGATTTGCTAGATACTCAACGGATGAAATGTGGCTTACTCCACATTTTGAGAAAATGCTCTATGACCAGGCATTACTTTTAATGGCATATACGGAGGCTTATCAAATTACTAGAATCCCTCAGTATGAAGAAGTTGTATACAACACTGTTAAATTTGTTGAACGAGAAATGACTCATCCCGAAGGTCCATTCTATTCAGCAATTGATGCGGACAGTGAAGGTGAAGAAGGAACTTATTATGTTTGGTCTTTTCAGGAAGTAATACAAGTCTTGGGTGAGGATGAGGGTACACTTTTTGCAAGATCCTATGATATTACAGAAGAAGGTAATTTTGATGGAAGAAATATACCTAATTTAATCTATACTGATATTGCTTCTATTCTAGAGGAATTTAATATATCGGAGGATGAATTGGAAGAACGATTAGATGCTTCTAAAGCTATTCTATTAGAGCATCGTCAGAATAGGGCTTACCCACATATTGACGACAAAATAATTACCTCATGGAATGCTTTAATGATTGCCGCTCTTGCCAAAGCTGGAGCCGCTTTTACGAATCCTCACTTTATAAGCTCTGCAAAAAGAGCTGTGCAATTTATTGAAAATCATCTTATTAAGGAAAATGTTTTATACGCAACTTATAGAGATGGTGAAGCGAAGAACGTTGCTTATTTGGATGATTATGCAAATTTGTTGTGGGCATTTGTTGAGCTTTATGAAGCAACGGATGAGGAAGAGTATTTAGAGAAGGCAAAACAGATAGCCTCAGAGATCATGGACAACTTTAAAGATGAAGTAAATGGTGGATTTTATTTTACGAGTACACGTGGAGAAAAACTAATTGTTCGAGAAAAAATAATTATGGATCAAATTATTCCTGCTGGGAACGGGACAATCGCTTGGCAGTTTTGGAGGTTAGCTAAAATTACCGACAATCCAGATATGCTTCAACTAGCTGAAAATACTATTTCCACTTTTGCTGAGGAAATTACACTTTATCCTACCTCTCTATTGTCTTCGCTAATGGCATTCCAATCGTTAAATAGCAAAGGAAGAGAAATTAAGTTAATTGGTAACCCAATAAGCGATATCTTAAAGGTGCTTCAGACAACATATAGACCGTTTGATATTTGGTCAACCACAGCGCCTTTAGAAGCCTTGTCGGTAGAAATTTGTCAAAATAATAGTTGCCATGCACCACTTAAAGATATAGAAAAAGTCATTAAAGAAATAACTTAAATAAATTCCATGGAGAAGACATCAAGAGTGGTCTTCTTTTTTTGGTATGTGAATATACATCTCAATCAGCTTTACTTTTTCACTCAATTCAATTAAAGCTCGCATTATTTGTTGCTGGTCGATTTTTGTCATGCTAGTTTGATGCACCATTTGTTCTACTGACTTTTCCACATGAATTATACTTTTATTCATTCCATCTACAAAATGTTGAACCGACATTAATAGACCTCCTTCTTTTTTATTATTTTACTCTATCTACTTTTTTCTGCAATTTTCAGAATTAAATATATATCGTGATTATGACATAATGCGATGATATACGCATAAATAATAGAATTTTAGCCTCAATTTACAGAACGAAATTTTTTTTTTGGACTTTTTTCTTTTCCGCTAGAATATATTGAAGTAAAAGTTGAGAGGGGATATTGGTTGAGCTCAAATTCAAATCCTGTTGATTCTAATGAAATGAAAAGAAGGCAAGATCTAGATGAAATTGCCTCCCTTAATATGATTGGAGAAGGCTGTCCATTTTTTGACGAAGAAGAAAAAATAGTTCAGGAGAAAAAAGAGAATAAATAACTATCCCCCACCATACGTGGGGTTTTTTATTGGGTTGCTCGAAAATGCAGTTATGAAATTTTTATGAACTTGATTGGATTAGCTAAAACCGTTGACCTAAAACATAAATCAATTAACTTTCACCTATAAATAAGAACATTCTGTACCTTATTGTTTGTGTCCTTTATAAAAAAAGGATTTTATATATATACATTGATATATACTATTTAAAACCCCTATCTAAAAAAAGTAATTGTAATGAATGGAATATTATGATAAATTAAGCATTATCAGAAATTGAAGCTTAACCTTCAAACGACATAAAAAATAACGCCTTAACTTCAAAAGGAGAACCCCGTGCAATTACAAAATCTTATTCGTGAAAATTTTGTTACTATGTCTAAAAGCCAAAAAAAAATGGCTACTTATGTATTAGATCATCCTCGGGATATAGCGCTTTGTTCAGCTGCCGAATTAGGAGGAAGAATAGGAATTAGTGAATCCACTGTTATTCGATTTTCCTATACACTTGGCTTTTCCGGCTATGTAGAACTTCAAAAGCTTATGCGTGAACATTATTTTATCAACGAATCCTCAACAAGTCCTTACCAATACACAGAAATTGAATTATCTAAGGAAGAAAGCTTTCATAGACAAGTCATGGAAAAAGATATTCAATCTATTCAAGCTACTATGGATCAAATCGATGCCGCATCTTATTACGCAGCCGTACAAAGACTTTCAAAGGCAAAATCAATATATGTATTAGGCCTTCGTACCTCCTACCCTGCCGCCAATTGGCTTTCCTTTTCAATTGGTTTAGTAAAAGAAAATGTTCACTTTATAAGACCGGACACAGAAGATGTGATTAGGACCATTGCTAGCATGAATTCAAATTCGGTAGTAATTATTATATCGTTTCACCGTTATTTGAAAGAAACGCTTCAAATTGCAGAATTAGTTAGAAAACAAAAGGCTTATATTATTGGCATAAGTGATTCTATGCTTGCCCCTATACATGAATATAGCGACGTGTTATTCCCTGTATCTACACAAAACAAGTCAACCTTTGATGCCGTTGCACCTTTGTTTTCTTTTATGAATGCCATTGTTTCAGGGTTAATAGTGGAACAAAAGGATGCCTTTAAAAATAGACAGCTGATGTATCAAAGTATCCCAAGTCATTTTCTTTTTGAAGGTGCCGATGAAAATTCTTAATTTTAGTAGGATATCAATGAAATTAAGTATAAAAAGTGGTAGATTAAGAGTAAGAAAGCGGAGGATAATCGATGCCGGAGAATACAAAGTTTACACAGCCTTTTCACATTGACTTTACAGAAAATAATTATCCTGTCTTAATCGAGCCACGCATATTTGTACCGACTGAGGAAGCTTATGAAGTGCCAATTCCTCAACTGATTCAAGAAATGCGGGTCACAGAGCCTGATCTAGCATTAAAATGGGACCTTCAGATTAGAAAAATCATACAAACTCTATTCATTGAAAATTATTCCATAATTGCTGTTCGTAAAACTAAGGAACCGGTGAATTATTATCAGTTTATAAAAAAGATGAAATAACCTCCCAATTAAGGAGCTCTATAAAAATGATTATTAAAAAAGTAAAATTACATCATCTAAATATGACGATGAAAAATTCGTTTGTAACAAGCTTTGGCAGTGTACAGGAGAAGCCTTTTTTATTAGTCGAAGTTATGGACGAAAGTGGAAATACCGGCTGGGGTGAGTCTACCGCCTTTCATGCCCCTTGGTATAACGAGGAAACCTTTCAAACTAATTTACATATTATAAAGGATTTCTTAATCCCGTTACTATTAAATAGGAATATAAATCACCCAGATGAAGTGTCTGCTATATTTTCCCCTATTCGTAAAAACAATATGGCTAAGGCTGCGATAGAAGGTGCTGTTTGGGATCTTTACGCAAAAAGAAATAGTCTTCCTTTATCTCAAGCACTTGGTGGGACCTTCAAAAATATCGAAGTGGGAGTCAGCATTGGCTTACAAAAGAGTTCTGATGAACTTATAAGTGTCGTAAAGAATTACGTACAGGAAGGGTATAAACGTATTAAAGTGAAAATCAAACCCGGTAGCGATATTTCTTTAATCTCTGCTCTAAGAGAAACGTTTCCCGAATTACCTTTAATGGCAGATGCTAATTCAGCCTATACCTTAGATGACATAGAAATATTTAGGCAGCTTGATCAATATAATCTTTTAATGATTGAGCAGCCTTTAGGTTACGATGATATAGTTGACCACTCAAAACTTCAACGAGAAATTAAAACACCTATTTGCTTAGATGAAAGTATCCTGTCACTTGAAGATGTAAAAAAAGCCATAGAATTAGGTAGCGCTAAAGTTATTAATATAAAAATAAGTCGCGTCGGGGGACTTACAGTAGCAAAAAAAATTCATGACTATTGCTTAGAAAAAAATATACCAGTTTGGTGTGGTGGAATGCTGGAAGCTGGTATTGGTCGTGCACATAATATTGCACTTGCCTCGTTACCTAACTTTACGTTTCCGGGAGACACATCAAGTTCATCCCGATATTGGGAGGAGGATATTATTACTCCTGAAGTCGTTGCCAAGGATGGATATATTACAGTGCCGACAGGCTATGGGATAGGCTATGAGCCGAATTTAGAATCAATTAAAAAATTCACGGAGAATCTGTGGGAATTTAAAGCCTAGAAAATATCTTCATTTAAAAAAGGGCTGTAAGTGCAAACTACACTTACAGCCCTATTGTCATGTGTCAATCCTTTTTAAAGAATATTACGTATACTTGTTCCCTCCTACTTATTCTCATCTAAAAAGAGGGTGGGACAAAACTCTACTCAAAAATAAAAAGCCTCGAAAATTTTACGACCTTGTAAATTTTTCGAGGCTTCTATTCAAATATACCTGTAGTTGTTTTCCGTTACAGTGGACGCTTTCCGGGGGCACGGCTTCAATCTCCTCGTCGCTTCGCTCCTGCAGGGCTTTCAGCTCGTGCTGTTCCCCCAGGAGTCGCCACCTCCACTTCAAACAACTAAAATTGAAAGGTTTCTTACAAGAAATTGTGCGGACCTTTAAAATGAAGTAAAAACATGAAATCGAGTTTCCGTTTCATGTTTTTTAATTTATAGACTAGTTACGTCCCAGCCTCCTGAAAAAAGTTAAGACTATTTTTTTACATCTACAATTCTACCTTCTATTTCTGTAGGTATTTTATCAAGGGATTCAAACTGTTCTCTTAAATTCTCCCAATCAGAAAGACCTAAGTCAGTTACTTTACCAGCTTTATAAATTTTCTCGAAAACATCGTAGCTGTCTCCACCCTTAGCTGTAAACGCATTGGTAGCAATTACATAAGTCTCTGTATCCTTCACGTCTACTAATTTACCATCAGCACCAAAGTATTTAATAGAAACAACTCTTTCACCCGCTGGCTTCGATGAGTCAAATTCTACCTTACCTCCAGCAACGTGTAAGAATCCTCCATTTTCCTTTGGATATGATTTAAAGCTAATCTCAAATGCAGCCTTCAGGTCAGCACCACTGATTTCCATTGTCGCTAATGTATTACCGAAAGGAAGTACCGTAATTACGTCACCAACCGTGATTGGTCCTGCTTTAATATCTGAACGAATTCCTCCACCATTTTGAAGTGCCATGATTACTTTGGCATCATACTTTTTAGCTTTTGCTAACATTCCATCTGTAATTATATTGCCGAGGATCGTTTCATTTTTACGTACGCTTGACTGTGAATCATCACCACTTAGGCGAGGATTTTCTAAATCTTTATCTGTAGTTACTCCAATTTCTTTTGATTCAACTTCTTTAACTTTCGTGGAGTACTTTTCGATAAGCTTAAGGGCTTCCTCATCATCTTTTTGATCTTTTATCGGTATTAAAGCACCTTCATGAGCTATTACTTTACCATCTTTATCGAAGTCTACCTCTAAAGTGCCTAGGAATTCGCTATATTGATATGCTTGCACAATCACGGTAGGATCTTTCTCAACACCCTTACTGTCTTTATTAACAATCACAGGCTTGTCCAGCTGTGTATGACTGTGTCCACCAACAATTACATCGATTCCTGTGACAGCGGCTGCTAGCATCAAATCATTATCTACTGCGGGGTTGTCATCGTAACCAATATGAGTAACTGCCATTACTTTGTTAATTCCTTGTTTTTCAAACTCATCTACCATCGTTTGAGCTGCTTTAATGTAGTCTGTAAATTTCACTTTTTCTGGACTTGAAATTCCTTCTGTTTCAGCAGTCGTTAAACCAAAGATACCAACTTTTTGACCGTTAATTTCCTTTACGATACCGCTGTAGATTTGTCCATTTTTAGGGTCCGATGATACTTTTACATTAAATAGCCCATTGAATAAATCATCTTGAGAGAAGTCTACGTTGGAGCTAACAAATGGGAAATTGGATTTCTCGATAAACTCTTTTAAAGCTTTATGTCCCTCAGGAGAAGACCCTAAATCAAATTCGTGGTTACCAAACGTCATCACATCATAGTTCATGAGATTCATCATTTCTACGTCTGCTTGTCCCTTGAATTCGTTAAAATATAGTGTACCAGTCAATACATCTCCTGCATCTACAAGTAGCGCATCTGGATGCAACGTTCTATATTCTTTCACTGCCGTGACACGTTTTGGCCCTTTTTCTACGTGGCCATGTGTATCATTGACATGCATAACAGATAGAGTGAAGTCTGCATCTACATGATCAGCTAATGCATGAACCATCTCTAAAAGCTGTTTAACTGCAGGAAGGTCCTTGTCACTTGGTAGTCTGTCAAGAAGTGGCTGGATTGTTTCAATTACTTTATTTGCTTCCTCTGTTTTATCTGCAGTCAGTAATGCCTGCGCTTGCTTGACCTTCATATAAACGGTCACCGGAACCATCAATTCGTTTCTTACTTCATTAGCTGGATCCTTGTATTGAGTTAGCAATAGATGACGAGCATCTCTTCCAGTAAAACGATATAGAATTGCAGTTCTTGTTTTTAATTGGGCAGAAAGCTTGTGATAGCCTTTCTCAATTTTTTCCCAGTCGTTACCCGCTTCAGCAGCTTCAATTTCTTTCATAATTGGTGTTAAATATTTGTCTGCATAGTTATAAGCATCGATATAGGGAATAAGTCCTTTTGTCACTCGTTCAGCATATAATTCATCTAAGCTTTTTAAAAGAGCAGATTTATTTTTTACATTAGATTTATTAATTTCATTTCTTGCTTTTTGATAATTGGCTTTAGCTTTGTTTAAAATAGGATATAGTTCTTGGCTCGTTGCCAGTTTTCCAGCTTGAGCAGGTGTATTATAAGAATAGGATGCTTGTTTGATGTCTTTTCTGGCATTATCTACTACCTGTTGAAAAGATGTACTTGCGAAGGAAATGCTTGAAGCTGAGAATAATGATGTAGCCACGATTGCTGCTACAGCAGTCTGTTTAATTTTTTTGTTTCTCATGTCTTACCTCCTAATATGATATGTATAAATGCTCTGCTCCTACTAATAGATTCATATACTACTAAAAGTTATCTCAATTCGACTATTTACGCAAGACATTTTCTAATTATTTTAAAAAAGGTAAAAATAGTGATTATTTGCATTTGGAGTATGAGGTTATTTGTCCTACTTGCACGAAAAAAGGTGTTATATGCTATAATTAATTATCACAATAGAGATAGGAGTATCATCATGTTAAAAGATATTTTTATGACATTATCAGAAAACCAAGTATTAAATGGGGCCGCTAAAAAGTATGGTTTAAAAATGGGTGCCCAACATGTTGTAGCTGGGACTAATATCGAAGAAACGATGGAAAGTATTAAAAAGCTTAATGCTCAAGGTATCTCTTGTACGGTAGATAATTTAGGCGAATTTGTCTTTGAAAAAGAAGAGGCTTTAGAAGCAAAAGCTCAAATTATCGCAGTGATCGAAGCAATAGAGGAACATCAAGTTGATGCTCATATCTCATTAAAACCATCCCAATTAGGATTGGATATAGATTATGATTTTGCTTTACAAAATTTAAAAGATATTATTGCAGTCGCAAAAAAATATAATACATTCATTAATATCGATATGGAATCTAACAAACATTTACAGCCTTCCTTTGACATATTGGACGAGCTATCTAAGGAATACGACCAAGTTGGAACAGTTATCCAAGCATACTTCTTTAGAGCAGCTGAAGATATTCAAAAGTATAAAAACTTCCGTCTACGTATTGTAAAAGGAGCTTACAAAGAACCTGCAGACGTAGCTTATCAAACAAAAGAGGAAATTGACCAAAATTATATAGAGCTAATTGAATGGCACTTATTAAATGGTAAATTTACTTCTATCGCAACACATGATCATAATGTCATCAATCATATCAAGCAATTTATAATTGATCATAATATTTCACATGATAAATTTGAGTTCCAAATGCTATATGGTTTCCGTACAGATATGCAGTTACAGCTAGCAAAAGAAGGCTTTAACTTCTGCACATATGTACCATTCGGAAAAGACTGGTACGGTTACTTCATGAGACGTCTTGCTGAACGCCCTGCAAACATGAATCTTGTCGTAAAACAAGTGTTTAACAAAAAAACGAACACTATGATCGGTCTTGCAGCAGGTGCATTTGCCCTAGGAAGATTGACAAAAAGAAAGAAATAATACTGCATAAGGCATACTATTCAATAAATAAAAGCTTTGTTGTAGTGACTGTAAACATAAACAAAGGAACTTTCGAATGGCTATTAAGAACATAAATAGATGACGAAATTGGGTTGGTGTCATTTTTTAGCTTTGTTTATGCGAGTAAATGTTTTTAATGCTTTATCGATGCTAAAGCTGTTCCATTTATTGATTGGAGCACCAGACGGCGACTCCTACGGGATGAGTGAGACAGATAAGACATCACAACCACGCGCGTAAGCGATGGGTGATGGCTTATCGCTCACCCCGAGGAAAGCGTCCGGCTGGGGCGGAAATCAATTCCACTCTCTTGAAGATTTCTTTGCATCATAACTCAACCCTACACTTTAACATAGCCTAAATAATAAACCGTGAAATCAGTAACTTGATTTCACGGTTTTTTATTCATAGCCACTATTAGACTTCGTTACGGCTGTCCTCCTGCAATTGACAAATATCCTTTAATGTAGGAAGAGCAGGTATTCCGCCTCTTTTTGTAGCAGCTAATGCTCCTGCCGCATTAGCAAAGAGCACACTAGATTTTAGCTTGTCTATATTCAAATTCTCCATATTAGACTCTGCTAAAATTTTGTATAGTAAAGCCCCACAGAAAGCATCTCCTGATCCGGTTGTATCAATTGCTTCTACTACATATGGTGGAATCATTTCTGTTTTATCCTTATATCTAAAAAAGCATCCTTTCTCGCCCAAAGTCACCAAAATCAATGGAATTCCATAGTTTCTACTTAATAGTTCAGTTCCATTTTCATAGTCCATTGTGTCAGTTAAAAAGTGAAGCTCTTCTTCAGATACCTTTAGTATGTCTGCAAAGTGCATGCTATCAGAGATGACTTTCTTCGCTTCACTTAGATCGTCCCATAGACTTTCACGCAAATTTGGGTCGAAAGAAATAAGCAAGCCCTTTTCTTTAGCATATTTCAGTGCACTAATAGTAGCTTGTCTCGAAGGTTCACTAGTCATGGAAACGGAGCCAAAATGAAATAACTTTGCTTTGTCAATTAATTCATAGTTCACTTCTTTTTCCTCTAAAGTAATATCAGCACCTGGTTTACGGTAAAAACTAAAAGAACGGTCTCCATCCGGATGGAGATGAATAAAGGCCAAGGTCGTGTTGACTTGTCCAGTTGTCACTACACCAGTCGTATCTACATGATTAGATATTAAAGTTTCCTTAAGAAACGTCCCAAAGTCATCTGCCCCTATTTTACCGATAAAGGATGTTTTCATCCCTAGTTTACTAAGCATAACCAATAGGTTAGCAGGGGCTCCACCCGGATTTCTTTCAAATAATGTATTTTTATTGTCGGATTGCCCATATGGTGTAAAGTCGATTAATATCTCACCTAATGCTACCACGTCATACATATGTGTAATCACCTCTATCAGAGTATTGTAAACTATGAAATATAGCTCTGTTTCATCGATTAAATAAAGGATATACTATTTTCCAAAAAAGTTAAAATGTAAATAAAAACACCTCATTCTACGGGGATGGTAGAATGAGGTGTTTTTTCCTTGTTATCGCTCAAGGTATATTTAATACGCCGTAAGTTTTTTGCCTTCGTACTTCCACATCGTTTTATCGCTCGTGTGTTAGATATCCCCGATTATACTAAGTTGGAGAAAGAGCTCCTTCAAAACTCATTCAACAACATTAAAGATAATTTTTCTATATATTCATCATATCTGAACTAAATGAGAATACACAGAGAGTTTTATTAGAAATTGATGAGAATTTTTATTCCCATGTTACTGATAATATTTTTCCAGAGATTGCATGTACCTGGATCGTCGCTTTTGTTTTTTTATCCTTACTATCCTTCGAGTTACCATCTGCGGTTTGCATCACTATTAAATAGTAGCCACCTTCATTTGTTTTTATAAAGGAATTGCTATCTACGGTTCCCTTGTATTGTTGCTGGGCTATTTTAGTTGCTTGCTCCGGAGTAATTAACACGGTAGCAGTACTTTCCTGCTTCGCTTCTTCAGGTTTTTTGGTTTCAGTTTGTGTTTTATTGGTACTAGTAGAGCTAGCGTCTGGCTCTTCCTTTTTAGCTTCCTCTTTTTTCGGTTCTTCTGTCTTGCTAGTCTCTACCTTAGTAGATTCTACCTTTACAGGCTCCACTTTGGAGGTTTCATTTTTAGTAGTTTCCGTCTTGCTTATATCTGTTTTGGTTGGTTCTGTTTTAGAAGAGTCTGTTTTAATACCTTCTATAGAATCAGTTGCAGCCTCTGCCTTAGAATCAGCCTTGCCCTCATCAGACTTGGCAACCTCCACTTTGACTGGTTCCTTTTTAACTTCCTCTGTTTTCACAGGCTCAGTTTTCAGGACATCCTTTATTGCATTTTTAATTACTTCTGTAATTGGCTTGTCTACTTTAGAATCACTTAACTTTTCTTGGATTGAAGAAGTGGCTGAAATACTAGACTTAATCAACTTCATTTCAGTCGCTTGAGCGGTTTCTACTTTATTAACCATGCTCATTGTATCCTCTTTTACCTGTATTTGCGTAATGGGACTCATTTCTACTACAATGTTATTGTTAGTTTCTTTTTTACGTATATTACTAGTTAATGGATATTCTCTAACTTCAAAAGTATCACTATATGTGGCGAATTCCGATTGCTCAACAGGCTGAGAAATACCTGTTAACATATATTCATTCGTCTGCTCCATTGTGTAGATATCTCCATTTGTAGAGTTAACCTCTACTAAATAAACAGAGCCACCTTTTGTAATAACAGCCTTATATACATTTTCTTTTAACGTTATATCAGTTACCTCTGCATCATACAATTGCTCTAGCTGGGAACGAATATCATTCTCTGACATAAATTGCCTGTTCGTTTGGGTAACATTAAACAAAAACCCAGTGCCTACAATGACGATCACTGACACAAAAATCAATGTATATTTTTTGATTTTAGTAAATTTCATTCATGCTTCCCTCCCCCCAATTCTATTTTAAAAGATAAACATTAAAAATTGATGAGAATTGGAGTTTTTGGAATAAAAATATAAATAGTAGTACCAAACCCAATTGTGCTATCTATTTCCAATTCAAGAGATAAACGGTTGGCAATCTCTTTTGCAATGGACAATCCAAGACCAGTTCCACCTGTTTTCCTATTTCGATCCTCGTCGACACGATAAAATCGGTCAAAGATATAATCAAGATCTTTTTTAGGAATACCGTTCCCATAGTCTAAAATTGCGACCACTGTATGATTTTCTTCCTCGGTAATCGTTGTCTTAATTTCTTTTTCGCTGTATTTCCTCGCATTATCTAGAATAATAAAAAGAAGCTGTGTTAGCTGCTCCATATCCGTGTTCACGTAGACAGGGCCATCACCTTTTAATATAAATTTACGATTATAAGCAGTGCGCATAGATTGCAAGGTATTTTCCACCAGCTCATACAAATCAATTGTTTCCGACTTTTGAGTATGTTGTCCATTCCCTTTAGCTAGTAACAACATTTGAGAAATCATCTCTTTCATTCTTGCCGTCTCATGAATGATTGCATTTACTGATTCCTCTGCAATTGCTTTATCTTTGAAGCCATGACGAGACAATAGCTTTGCATAGCTTTCGATGACAGTGAGTGGCGTTTTTAATTCATGTGAAGCATCAGAAACAAACTGCTCCTGCTTATTGTAGTTTTCCTCTAGCTGCTCCATCATTTCATTAAACGCTATTCCCATCTGAGTCATTTCGTCCTTACGATTTTTACTTAACTCTATTTTTTGATATTTTCCTGACATCCTGCTTTGGGACATGGTTTTAATTAATTTATTTATAGGTTTAGTAATGATATTACCTAAAGTGACACTTGAAATTGTCATAAGGAGCATCCCTATTATAGTTACCCCTATTAAGGTCCAACGAAGGAATTTTAAATTTTTATCTACCTCCACAAGCTGTTTAAGCGTATGGATTTCAACAACTTCGCCATTTTGCCATATGACTGGCTTTGTTATAGTTAGGACGGGGACACCTCGAAAATAACCTGAGGTATATCGCTCTCCATTCTCTAATTCTGGTTTATAATCTTTCATCTCTTCGATTGACTCTACAAAGACGATAGATTCACCCTTGGCGTTGATCACTCTAATTCCTCCATTAGGAGGGATAAAAGCACGTAAAATAGTAGCTGGATCGTCATCCGCTCCCATTTTACTGAGAGCGCCAACCAGGTCATCCACTTCATTATTCAACTGATTATACTCGGTATCGAAAGCCATTGACTCAAATATAAAATAGATACCTATATTCATTAACCCTAAAATTACTAGCGTTAAAAATGTAGAGAAAAGATGAATTTTTGCTTTAAGCTTCATTTTTTAGCTCCTTCAAAACATATCCAACGCCTCTTACGGTTTGAATGAAAGAAGAACAATTTTTCTCCTCTAATTTTTTTCGTACATATCTTATGTAAACGTCCACAATATTTGTATCTCCATAATAATCAAAGCCCCACACAGCGTCTAAAAGTTGTTCCCTTGATAACACTTGGTTAGGATGCTTTATTAAGTAAAGTAGTAAATCATACTCTCGTGGCGTCAAATTGACTTGTTCCCCATCATTAGTAATCTCTCTCGTTTGCTCATTTAAAGTAATAGAATGGAAAACATGAACATGAATATTGTCTACTTGATCTGGTGAAGAAGCAGAGGATTTATTGAAACGAATGGCTGAACGTACACGAGCAAGAAGCTCTTCAATTTCAAACGGCTTCGTCACATAATCGTTTGCCCCTAAATCCAAACCCTTCACCTTATCCTCCAGCCCGCTCTTTGCAGTCAATAAAATAACTGGAGTTTTAGCCTCTGTTGCTCTAATTCTCCTTAATACATCTAACCCATTTAATCCTGGCAGCATCAAATCTAGCAGCACCAGATCCCAGGGCTTTTCTCTATATTTAATAAGGCCATCTGTACCTGTATAAGCAATCTCGACAGAATACCCCTCGAATTCCAGCTCTAATTGTAGAACACGAGCAATATTTTCCTCATCCTCTATAATTAATATCTGCTCTTTCATACGGAATCCCCCTCTTTATGGCTATTTTAACACAATATACCGACCAAATTATACACATTACAGAATCATTACAGGTGCCTGGCACCTGTAATGAACCGATAACAAAGCGCTATAATTTTATTTCCGATACGATTTTAAGCGATAAAACAAGAATTTAATCGAATATTATCTATAAAAATCAAATTATTGTGAATATTGCATAATTTCCATTATTGTACATTTTATAGGTTTATAGTATGTTTGTTAAAAGAATAGATGGAGGTTAGAAAAATGGGGAGAATGCGGAGGATTTGGCAGCCAGAGATTTATTATCACGTGACAATGAGAGGCAATAATCGACAGAATATTTTCTTGAACGAGGGAGATGTTTCTCTCTTTTTCCGTGCTTTACAACGTACATATAAAAAATCGAATTTCATAATTATTGCTTACTGTATTATGAATAATCATTACCACCTTTTGATCCGCTCCCCTGAGACACCACTTTCGGAAGTGATGTTATCCATCAACAAGACTTACTCAGAATACTTCAAACGAAAATATAATTATTTTGGACAACTCTATGAAACCAGATTTTTTTCCAGTATGGTTTCCGACCCTATAGGCTTATTAAATGTCAGTAGTTACATTCATCAAAACCCTTTAACGACTTCCAAGGCTATGACCAATAAGATGGAATACTATCCTTATAGTTCGTTTCAATATTACTTTTTCGATAAAAAGTGTGACTATCCTTTTGTAAACACCGAGCTGCTTCCCAATTTAATAAAAAGCTACCCTGATATTAAAGAAAGAACCTACGTAGCTTATTGTGAAAATTTCCGGATTAAACAAGATTTACATTTTGACTACGAGATTCCTACTAATTAAATTAATTGGATGTACAACGTGTGAATAATGGAGACAGTGGTACCAACCTGCAAAGACATCCTTTCCTACCAGAACCATCTCATGTCCTTCATTAAACGAGCTGTAAATTGCAACAAATTTATAACATCAGTTCATTTTTCAAAGAAAAGAATCGCTCCTATTCTTAACCTAGGAGCGATTCACACTTTTATTTTAGTTCTGTAACCCAGCCAAAAGGATCTTCCACTGTGCCACTTTGGATGCCAGTCAATGTATCATATAATTTCTTAGATAACTCACCAGTTTCTCCGTTATTTACATATAATAGCTCGCCTTTCCAGCGAAGCTCACCAATTGGAGAAATAACTGCAGCAGTTCCTGTTCCGAACGCTTCTTCTAGCTTACCGTTTAAATAAGCTTCTCTAACTTCCTCCATTGACACCTTGCGTTCCGCTACCGGCACACCCCAATATTTTAATAGCTCGATAATAGATTTTCTAGTAATGCCATCTAGAATAGAACCGTTTAAGGCTGGAGTAACAACCTCTCCATCTATTTTAAAGAAAACATTCATGCTTCCTACTTCTTCAATATACTTTCGTTCAATTCCATCTAGCCATAATACTTGCGAGTAACCCTCTCTATCAGCCACTTCCTGTGCCTTTAAGCTAGAAGCATAATTACCAGCTGTTTTAGCCATTCCTGTGCCACCAGCCACTGCTCGAACGTATTCACTTTCTACTAATATTTTCACAGGATGGATACCTTCTTTATAATAAGAGCCAACGGGCGACATAATAATCATAAAGCTGTAAGTCTTAGATGGAGAAACACCTAAATGTGCTTCAGTCCCAATCATAAATGGTCGGATATATAGAGATGTTCCTGGTTCATTTGGAATCCATTCCTTATCAATCTCCAGCAGCTCTTTCAATGCTTCCATAGCAAACTCTTCATCTATTTGAGGCATACTAAGTCGATCGCAGGAAATATTCATACGTTTCATGTTTTGTTCTGGTCTAAATAAACGAACTACACCATCCTTAGACAAATACGCTTTCATGCCTTCAAATACCGTTTGCCCATAATGTAATATAGTTGCAGAAGGGTCTAACGTAATCGGTTGATAAGGGACAATCCGATGATCATGCCATCCAATGCCTGTTGTATAGTCTGCAATAAACATATGATCTGTAAATTTAGTACCAAAGTCAAGTTGGCCGGCAGGTGTTTTCTCATTTTTTATTTCATTTTCTGTAAACTTGATTTTTACACTGTTCATGTTGTATTACCCCTATCAATTTAATTATTTAGTAAATTGCAACTTTTATAACTGTGCAATATATTATATGCAATTATACTCCTTTTCTCAAAATTGAAAACACCTTTTTTAGAAAATTTTCTAAAAATTTTGTGTATTTTTAACTCTACTTTTCATTTTTGTAAATTTAAAGGAATTATATCTTAATATCCCTTTAAATAAACCGATAAATAAGTATAGTAAAATACCAAAAGATAGGAGGTATATATGTGTTTAGAAACACTCTATACATATTAAGCTTATTACTAATCATAAGCACCATTTTTTCTTCTGTTCCTGCGAATGCTTCTTCCACGGTTAACGGACTTTTCTTAAAAACCATATATGAAGAAGTAACCCTTGAGGACAAGACAACCGAGAAAAGACTCTCACAAGTAATATTAATCAATGAACAAGGAAAAGAAGTAAGGCTAACCATTGATAAATATACCCCTTTGTACATCAACTCGACGCCTACTACAATTGGTGCATTTAAGGAAGGTTTGTGGGTGGAAGCGATTGTGGATGGCCAATCAGTTCAAGAGCTTAACGGATTCACATACATCGATCAAGGATCTCTTGAGAACAATAAATCTGAAGCAATCGGACAAAGCCTTACAGGAACTGTCAATGAAATTGATAAAGGTGCTAAGTATATCGCTATCAATCTCAAAGACAAAAAATCAACGAGATTTTATTTAGACGAGGGCACAGAAATATATAAAGATAATAAAATCGTAGACTTAAGCGTTTTATATGTGGGAGATCGCATAAAACTGAAAACATCTGAGCATGACACGAATACTTTGTCCTCCATAGAAATAACTACAGACGGTATCAAAGTAGAAAATATATACAAAGGTGTTATTCAGCAAATCGATTCAAAACAAAATAAGTTAGTTATTAAAAATGAAAAGGCATTTATTAATTGGAACTGGAGAAACATAACTAATACTGCCATGAATTCCAAGAGCTTTACAGATAAAACACCTATTTTCCTCGGCACTAAAAAGATTGACAAAAGTCAGCTTCGTAATTATCGAAACAACGAGATTTACTACGTAACGGTAAAACAGTCTGGAAAAGAAATCATTCAGAAAATGATTATAAAAAAGACAAATGAACGGACGCTACATGAAAGCCTATACGGTCTAGATACAAAGAATAAAAATATCAAATTAACTAATTACGGAACCATTCCATATCATAGCGGAACCATTATTATTAGAAATGGACGATTAGTAGATCCGACAGCACTTCAGCAGAGCGGAAAAGCATTTGTTATTGCGAACGGTGTTTCGTCTAACCAATATGCAAATGTCATCCATATTACTAACGATGGATTCCAAAGCACTAACTTAGCAGATTATCAATTATACTTCGGGCAAATAAATTACACGAATCAGTATCAACTTTCATTATCCAATCCTCAGGTTTTGGCTAATAACTACTGGTACTCCACTGGGAATACTAGCTTCAGTTTTAGCAATGATACGGTAGTTACAGAGGATTATAATAACTTAACAAAGAATTTCACTTATAGTAATGGAAAATATGGTTACTTCTATGTAAAAGGTAACCACATAATTGCGTCTAAAATTGTCGGCTATTCCACACCAGATTATTCTGTTTCCATCGGTCGATATAATCCAATCCATTGGAATCCTAATAGATTAAGTATTAAAGACGTTAGTGAGCACTATAACAGCGACTGGCTTGCAGCTTATCAGCGTAACTATACAGATTTATCGAATACAATGCTCATCAAAGAAGGAAGAATAATTAAATCCGTCGATTTGAAGAAGAACGATCGTCTCTACATGATTCATAATGGTTACTATCAAGCAAAAATAATTTTAGTAGATTAACTGCTCAGGGTATGTACATGCATACCCTCCATTACATAGAGAAAGAGGTAAATAGAATACATATGAAAAATCAACTTATAAAAAAGACGATTGTTACCCTGATGGCTTTATTCCTTATACTAAGCTTAGGGACAAATGAAGCTAGCGCGAAGGTTCCAGATTTTAATGGTGGCATTTTAGACGAGTATTCTTATGAAGAGGTATTTTTTCTAAACGGCTCTCCAATTACATTTACAGGGAAAGCAACCGTCTCTGAAAAAGAAAGTAAAAACCAATTAACTTCTACTTATAAATTCAATTTAAGTAATCAATATGGAGATAAATTAACAAGAAGCGTCGTCTACGTTACTAATTTAACTACTCATGTTAAGAAAAATCAAACTACGGCTAACACTACAGTTAAAAGCTACTCCGAAAAAGTAACTTTAGCTGATAAAACGACATTTACCTTAGATGATTATCAGTTTTCTCAAGGTTCGGTTATCGATAACCGCCCAGCAACTGATTATTATTCTGGGAATATAATTGCAAGAAAGATTTATAAGCGTAGTCAAAAAATCGGAAGAGAAACAATTAATGATTTAATTACTGTTTATATGGAAGGAAATAATGTTGGCTACAAAAATTTCTGGGGCTCCACTGACACTCAGTTGATTGACTATGAAATAGATTCCCCACAAGGGACTTCATTTGTATCTAGCAAGGTTTCTGACAGTAAATCTAGAGTATTAGAATACGAGAAGCATATTCCCTCTCTATCAAGCTTTGTAGGTGGACACTCAGTTGTAAGCAAGTCAAACATGGTAGCAGAATATCATTATCAGATTCCGTTTAATCCATACAACACAACAGGGACTGCATACATTAATAAAGACAAAACACCAACCATTGAAAGACTTATCGTCCCTAAGTTTCGTGATATTGAAAAGCATTGGTCCAAGCCAAATATTGAAAAGCTATATTCTTTAGGTATTTTTGATGAAACAAGTAACTTCTTCTCTCCTGATGCAGCAATGAAAAAAGACCTTTTCACTGTAGCTGTGGCTAAAGCTGTAGACTTGCGTGTATTAGAAGAAAAACCAAAAAACAAGAAAAATATACGAAAAGCATTATTTTCAGATTTAGATATTAATGATCCGAACTATGTGTATATTGAAAGCGCACTAAATAAAGAAATTGTAACTCCAGTGAATGCTGACATATTTGGAGCAAATAAATCTATCACTAGAGCAGAGGCAGTAACTATTATTATTCGCTCTCTTGGATTAGAGGGACGTGCACCAACTCCTGGTTACACAACGAAGTTTATTGACGACAACAAAATACCAAAATCAGCTAAGGATAGTATCTATGTCGCAAGTGAACTAGGCTTAATCGATCCAGATAGAAAAAATCGCATCAACCCTAACGAAGTCCTTACACGAGGAAAAGCATCACAGCTACTTGTTAGATATATGAACTTCCTTGAATCTGACCTAAAACAAAACTATCGCGATGATATGATTAATTTCAACTAAACTCAAAACCCCATCTAAACACCGGCGAATGCACCGGTTCTAGATGGGGTTTTTCACTTGATTGCAGATAATGTTACAGGTGCCTGGCACCTGTAACATAGGTGATCTAGACATACCTGTAACATATTAAACAAATATAAACCAAAGGATTGCTGTAACGATGATTGTTGTAATACCTTGGAGTAGAGTTGCCATTGTTTGTGCTTTGTACGCGTCTGTAACCTTCATGCCGCTAAATTGGGTCACTACCCAGAAATAGCTGTCATTTACATGGCTCACTGTCATCGCTCCTGCTCCTACCGCCATAACAACTAGCGCTAACGGTAATGCACCCTCTATACCTAAAGTTGGTAACATTGGTGCTACTAGTGATGAAGTAATAACTAGAGCAGCTGTTGAGGAGCCTTGTGCTGTTTTAAGAGCTGCCGCAATAAGGAATGGCACTAGTAAGAATAATGCTCCATTAGCCAATACCCCTAAGTCCATTTCCTGTAGAAGCTCTGCTACTCCAGAGTTTTTAATAACTGTACCAAACGCTCCTCCTGCACCGGTGATTAATAAAATTGGTGCTGCTTCCTTAAGGCTTTCACCAATCCAACCAGACAACGTTTTTTCACTAATTTCAGGTAGCAATAAGAAGGAAGCTAATACACCGAACAATAGTGCCACAGTTGGAGAACCAAGGAATCTTAAGAAATTCGTTAATCCTGATTCATCGCCAACTAATGCAGCTACCGAACCTATACCGATCAATAAGATTGGTAGTACGATTGGTAAAAAAGCTTTAAAGGTGGATGGCATTTTTCCAAAGGATTTAATAACCTCTTCGTAATCCAGTGCATCTTCCTGATCCGCTGGCACGTCTATTTTTGTCCCAACCTTCACGGCCCATAAATAACCTACGATAGTTGCAGGAATTGCTACAAACAAACCGACCAAAATTATAGTACCAAGATAATCTGTTGCCCCAATATTCCCTGCTGCTGCGATTGGTCCAGGAGTTGGAGGCACTAATGTGTGCGTTGCATAAAGTCCTGTAGACAAAGCTACAGCCATAGAAGCTACCTTGACCTTCGCACGCTTTGCTAATGATTTTTGTAAACTTGATAAAATAATAAATCCAGAATCACAAAATACAGGTATTGATACGATAAAACCTATAATGGACATAGCTAACTGCGGTCTTTTTTCACCTAGAATACGAAGGACAACCTCTGCCATTCGATAAGCTGCACCAGACTTCTCAAGAATAACCCCAATGATAGTTCCCGCTACAATTACAATCCCGATACTCGTCATTAAACCGCCAAAACCAGAGTTAACATTCTCTACAACAGTAAGCAACGGCATACCAGAAGCAATACCTACAAAGAAGGCACTGATTAATAGAGCCAAAAAGGGATGTAGCTTGAACACTGCAGTTGCCACTACAACAAAAACAACTCCTAACAAAATAACTAAAAACAACATGACCTTACACCTCTTCCTTTAGAATGGCTTGCATTGTTTCCTTAGTCCTTACAGTTAAATAATGAACCGGGTCTTTCAAGGATTCTTCCATACTCACTGAATGATCTACTATACTAACAAGCTTAGAGAAATAGGTAGACAAGTCTACTTTACTTTCTTTCTCTATAAAGCCAGAGAGCAATATAACGGGAATCCCTCTTTTATTTGCAGCAACAGCAACTCCCATCGGAGCCTTACCAGAGAGAGTTTGTCTGTCCGTTTTACCTTCTCCTGTAATGACAAGGTCTGCATCCTCTAAGCTTTTTTCAAATTGAATGGCCTCCATGACAACTTCTATACCTGGCTTTAATTGGACAGGAAATAAAGCAAGAAAAGCACCTCCAAGTCCTCCAGCTGCACCCGCACCTGGCATCTGATGCACCCTAATACCTTTCACTTCTGCTATTTTATTTGCAAGGTTCTTTAAACCATTCTCTAGCTGGTCCTCCATTTGTGGAGTTACTCCTTTTTGTGGACCAAACACAGCCGTAGCTCCATTTTTGCCTAATAAAGGATTATCCACATCACAAGCTAGTATGAACTGTGAACTTTGAATTCGCTTATCCATTCGACTAATATCTATCTCTTCCAGATTTACAAGAGAGCCTCCCCCAGCTTGTATTTCTTCTTTTACTTTATTCCTAAATTCAACCCCTAATGCACGTAGCATCCCTGCCCCGCCATCATTCGTTGCACTCCCCCCTATTCCAACAATAAACTTCCGGAATCCTTGATCGAGCGCGTGACGAATCAGTTCACCTGTTCCAAACGTTGATGTCTTTAGCGGATTTCTTTCATCTTGCGACAATAGAGTCAAACCAGAAGCTCTCGCCATCTCAATGACACAAGTCTCTTTGTCTCCTAACACCCCATAAACCGCCTCTATTTGTTTTCCTAATGGGTCTTGAACGGTTGCAGTTACAAATGTTCCACCAGTTGCAATGACAAGGGGTTCCAGCGTTCCTTCCCCACCATCTGCTACAGGTAGTAATACAGTTTCAATAGATGGATCAACCTCATGAATCGCGTTGGAAACAGCCCTAGCAACCTCAGTTGCTGACAATGAACCCTTGTAAGAGTCAGGACTAATAACAATTTTCATATATTCTCTCCTCCGATTAAAGCGCTTACAAAGATTATATTGCAAAGAAAAAACGATTACATTATACTTAATGTATAATTCATCTGTATTATAACAGTTAGTTTTTTATACATTGAGGTGATTCAATTGATAACCAAGCAATTAGCCGAACAAATAGTACAGCAAACTATGCTTCGTCTTCATCGAAATATTAACGTTATGCAGACAAACGGAGTCATACTTGCCTCTGGCGATGAGCTAAGAGTAAATCATATACATGAAGGTGCTATTGAAGTAGCTAAAACTAAGTCCCCACTAAGGATTACAAAGGATAATAATCATCTTTTTCCCCGAACAAAGTGTGGCATTAATTTACCTATATTCTATCAAAATGAAATAGTCGGAATCATTGGAGTAACGGGAGAACCAGCCGACTTGGAGGAGATAGCAACACTTCTCCAGTTAACAACTGAAATGATGGTCCATCAAGCATTAATAGTCTCCGAGAGAGAATGGAAGCGGAAAATACAAGAGCTCGTCTTCGAAGAATTAATGAGTGGACAGCCAATCCAGAAATATTTACAGGAAAGGCTCAACAAAATAGGCTTTCAAAACAAAGCCCCATTTTATGCAATGATGCTTGAGGTAGATCCAGAGTCTTCCTCTTATCAAAATATTATTCAGGAAATAGAATACTATCTAGAAACAGATTCTATATTAGTCGGTCATTACCAAGCGAGCGAGCATTTTATTTTAATTTCTGGCTTGGATAAAACAACATTCACTCGCAAAGTTACCTTATTAGCAGAAAAACTAAAGAAATATTATTCTCTTTCCCTTGGGCTAGGGAGAGAAGTGCAATTATTAGAGCAAGTCCATTATGCCTACCGAACAGCCAAGCTCGCGCTTCAATACGGGAATCCTAACAAGCCAGTCATTTCCTTCGAGGAGGTAGAAATTTACTCTCTTTTTAAAAACAAAGAATCCTTTGAGGTTCAAACCTATACAAAAAAAATACTAGAGCCACTGGATATTAAACTACAAACTACCTTGCAGAAATATTTTGATTGCAGTCTTCAGCTCTCTATTTGTGCTGAGGAACTTGAGATTCATCGCCATACCCTCACCTACCGTTTAAACAAAATAGCACAAGTAACAGGTTATAATCCTACTAACTTTCAGGATGCCTTAGCACTTCAGTTAGCTTTGTTATTAAAAAACTAGAAATTTACATTTCAACGAAAAAACCGTTTCAGCTCTTTAGCCGAAACGGTTATATTATTTATTTGTATTATTTTTTAGCAACTTGAACGTTAGCAACTTTTTTAGCGCCTACGTATTTTTTACCCCAGTAATAAGGATCATTAATTTTATCGATTCTTACACCTTTTGATGATGAAGCATGAATGAATTGGCCATTCCCGATAAACATTCCAACATGTGAAACACCTTTACCAGTCGTATTGAAGAATACTAAATCCCCAACTGCTAGTTTAGCTTTAGTTACTGGCGTTCCTTTACTGTACATTCCGGCAGCAGTTCTCGGAAGAGAGACACCTTTACCTTTGTACACGTACCCAATAAATCCAGAGCAATCAAATCCTGCCTTCGTTGTGCCACCATAACGATATTTAGTTCCTATTAGACTTTTCGCACTTGATACTATTTCGTTGGATTTTACAGAGCTAGCTGCTTCTGTATTTCCCGCAAATGTTCCCATGGCTAAAACTAGAGTTAGTGTTAAGATCGTGATAAGTTTTTTAAACAAAGAAGTCAATTTTGATGTTCCCCCAAAGAAGTATTGAAAAATTTCTCTATTTTTTCTCGTTAAAAATTTCTCTATACCCATACTAACACGGTTTAAACATTAGTGATTTTACAGTTGTGTAACAATAAGATTACAAGCCGAAAAATATACTAAGACTCTCCTCCCGTTTTAAATTTGAACAAATAAGTACAATATGCCTAATTTATTAGCATGAATTATAATATTCTTATTATTTTCCTCTATCTATCCATAGGATATATGTGTTATAAATAGATGGTTAACTATTATTTGCCAAAAAAGAATAGGAGATTACTATTGTGAAACTGAAATGGAAAAATACACTTACTCTACATCTCGGAACAATTATCGTCGGGGTAATGATCGTTATGCTTACGATTACTTCTGTAGCTACTTATAAAACTGCCTATGGCGAACTTTACAAAGCAGCTGGGATTGAAGCATATGGTTGTGCTAATATTACTACTGGTTTAATTACACCTGAAGATATTAATAAAATACTTGCTGGAGACACTGCTGCCGTTAAAAGCGTAGGTGAGCAGCTAAACTGGACTACTGCTCATAAAGATATTTTTGAGACTCAATATATAATTGACTTAGAAGGAAACCTATTAGCTACTGATGATAACTTAAAAGAAACTGGGTTTAATGCAGGAGATCAATTTTACATAGATCAAGAAGCGATTGATATGCTTGTCAAGATGGGACACCCTACCTACTCAGAAAGCTATGAGTACGCCGGGATGAATCGTTTGTCTGGCTATGCTCCAATTTTCGAGGATCATGACCCCTCGAAAAAAATTGTTGCTATTAGTGTAATAGACTTTAATGCGGACATCGTCTCTGAAAGAACATGGGATGTAGTTAGTAAAGGCTTACTATTAAGTATTATCCCTTTATTGTTAGCGTCTCTAGTTACTCTTCTTTTAATTAGAAGAAAAACAAAGCCTTTATCTGTTTTGATTGCTCATGCTGAAGAGATTGCTAAAGGAAACTTATCAGTTAAAGACACAAATTTTTCAAGCAAGGATGAGGTTGGAAACTTAAGTAGGACGCTTGATACACTTGCTGGTAACTTACGTACGATGATTGGAACGATTCAAAACACTTCCTCCCAATTAATGAAAAATGCAGAAGAAACTACAGCCTCTTTGATTGAAATGAAGGAAGCAGCGCATCAAATTGCCAATAATATGAGCGAAAATGTTGCATCTATATCAACGGGTACTGCATCTGCTGAAAGTTCAACCGTTATCTTAAATAATTTAGCGACCGGCCTACAGCATTCAAAGGAAACTGCGGACCAGTGCTCGGTACAATCGATGACCACTATGCAGATTGCTCAAGAAGGCCTCAAGAAAGCCGAAGAAACTAGTCGAGACATGAACAAAATAAGAAATGCTTCCATTGAAACTAGCGCAATGATTGTGAAGCTCGATGAAGCAACTAATAAAATACAGCAAATTACTGGGTCCATCGCGGGCATAGCCGCTCAAACAAATCTACTAGCACTTAATGCCTCTATAGAAGCAGCTCGTGCTGGTGAGCATGGAAAAGGATTTGCAGTTGTAGCAGAAGAAGTTCGCAAGCTAGCAGAACAGTCTAACCTAGAGGTTAAACAAGTAGAAGAAATCGTAAAAGAGATAACGGAAAACATCTCACACGTAGTAACCTCTACGGACACCAGCACCAAACTAATCGAAACTGGAAATGCAACCGTTCAGCAAACTTCTCATTCCTTACAGAATATCTCTACAGCTGTCGGTAAGACAGTAGAGGAAATCTCAAGGATATCTAAGATGACAACCGAGGAAGCTGCTAACTCGAAGCAAGTAGTAGATCTTATCGAAAATCTAACTGAATCTATAAGAGAAATCGAACAAGTGACTACAACCATTTCAGCCGTAACAGAAGAAACCTCTGCCTCTATAGACGAGATTTCACAGCATTCCGCTGAAACATCCGAAGTAGCACAACAACTTCACAACCTCATAAACAAATTTAAACTCTAACGATTATTTACATTATTACAAGTGCCTGGCACCTGTAATATATTTTCAGAAGACACAAAAATAGACGCCCACGTTACAGGGGGCGTCTATTTTTTTATTTGTATAAGCTTTTAATAAGGGTTTCTAGCATTACTGGCATTTCAACAAAAGCACTGTCTATATGTAGTCTTTCTGTTTTTTGATGAGCATCCTTGCCGAATGGTCCTACGTTCAGTACTGGTCCCTTTAATTTAGCCATATCATCAAATGGGATATCATAGGTATCTCCCCATACTGGTGTATTGCTTTCAAATGCTGTCCAGCCGTTTCCATCGTCTTCATAATTTACATAGCTCAAATCGCATATCCCATTAAAATAATGTATTTGTTTTACAGTATTATTAAAGGATTGTGCAGATTGCTTCATTAGCTCCACCGCTTCTATAATCAGTGGATCCTTGGATGTGTTAACCGCTGGATAATATGGTGGAGCAAAGAGCAACACGGTAGCTGGTGAAAGCTCCTGGCATTGAATCATGAGATTATCTACTATTCGAAGTGATTTTTCACGATCGTCCCATTCCTCTTCCGCAAGTACTTCTTGCTTAAGTCTGTGAACTTCCTCTATGCCTAATTTTTTATTGGCATACGCAAGCAGCTCGTCATATTTCAAAACTCTGACCTGTCCAATTCCTTGGACCTGCTCTCTATCACAAATTTGTTGATAGGTTTTATTCAAAGCGTCCATTGCCTCATTCGCAACCTGTTCAAACAGATCCATAATGTCAGAAGCAGTTCTTCTTAATAAAAACACGTTGTACAAAGCAACTGCTCGGTACGGTGTCTGCGTTGAATAAGACATTTTCAAATCCTTTTGCTGTAAAGAAACTGGCAACGGAGTACTTTCTCCAAGGTCATGCTCTGTAAATATAGGGTTATATTCCATTCGCTGTGTTAAGAAAGAAGCAATATAGTTAGCCGTCATCCCTTTCATCGGCTCTCCTACATGAGTTTCCTTTCCGTAAAACAGCGCAGCGGGCATAATTTTACCGATCGTACCAGAGTAGATATACTCGTCAATATCCTTTGGCACCTGTGAAAATGAAGGTTCACTATTTAAAAATAGCTTATATGATAAATCAAACTCTTCACGAATTCGAACTAGCTGAGTAACAGCCGCACGCATACCAGCAGAGTTTACCTCTTCATCAGGCACACTTGTGAGAATTAAATTAATTGGCCATTCTTCTACAGTAGCTTTTTCAATCAACTGCATATGTAAGGCTAATCCCATTTTCATATCCATCGTTCCACGGCCAAACAAATACTTGCCAGTTGCCAAATCTTCTTGAGCATCTTCCGGCAACTCACTAGGATTCTCCATTAACTTTCTAGTTAACTCCTCCGGAAAATAAGCTAAAGGCTCCAAAGTACCATATTCTTCTGTCTGCACAGTATCGAAATGACTAATAAGCACAACTGTTTCTGTTGCAGAAGGATGCTTATATAAAGCCGTCACTACCTGTCTTCCCAAGCCTGCATCATGAAGCTGGAGCTGACTCGGATGAGTTTGAAAATACTCAAGCTCTCGAATCTTTTCTATTAACTTAGGAGCAAACTCCCTCTCTCCATCCGTTAACGTAATACTATTCCAGCTCACAAGCTCACACAATAATTCACGCAGTCGATCTGGCGTATCCCATAAAAGCTTATTCATACTAATCCTCCTAACAAAATGTTTTTTATATTTATATAGTTTATTTTACATTATTTCAAGTGCCTGGCACCTGTAATATTTCATCCATAAATATACAAAAAAAGGTCAATGCAAATTGACCTTTTCCAGAATTTATTATAATTTTTTCCATTCTTCTTCTAGCCATTCTAAGCCTTTTTCACCTTCATACGCATCATATACATCGATACGCATTCTTTTTAGCTTAGTTAAGTAGTCGTCAATCGTATGATCTTTTGGTAAGCTCTTTTTCACACGAACAAATACTTTATTTGCTCCTTTTACCAATTCGAATTTTTTACGCTTTGGTAATACGACATCTTCCCCTAACTCAAGCAATGAGCGATATGCTTCTTCTTGAATTTGAAAAACTGGGTCATGGTCTAATCTTACTTTTAGTATATCAATCACTTGGCTTGTATTATAATTTCCCAACTCTTCAACAGCACTTAAACGAGTTCTCCAGCTTCCAGTACGGTTAGCTGCTTTTTTAAGATCCTCATAGTTTTCTGGTAACTCATTTTTTATAGACTTTTTACTCAATCAATTCATACTCCTTTAAATTTCATCTTAAACACATTATGTTTGTCCATTAATTATATACTATGTGCTCATTAAAACCTATTTTTTATATTTCCCTTAAAAAAGCAATTAAATAATACTGTATAATTCCCAATTATATTGTAATTAATACATATAAATGATACAATTTCCAAAAGGAGGTGATTGGTTGAAAAACGTCGATGAAATAAAAAAATATAAATTTTTATTGTCCTTTCACGATGGCCATCAACTATTATTTGAAACAAACACAGACATTCGAACAGCAGAGCGCGAATACATAAATGGTGGAATGTTCGTGGAAACTGAAAATAAATATACTATCAATTTAAACCAAGTAGCAAGAATTCAAGTCAAAAAACAACGATAATGAAGCACCGTTCCTCTGTCCTAATAATTAAGTTTTTAAAATCAACCCTCAAAATAAAATACATTTCCCTTAAAAAGCAAAACGCACCCCTTTTTAAAACGGATGCGTTTTTTATATGCTTTTTTATGATATATTACAAGTGCCAGGCACCTGTAACATAGTGTTATGCCTCTATCCTTGGTTTTCTTTTGCTCTCAGGTTTTTGTTCACCTATGGAGTAAAGGTAACCTCGGTCATTAAAGTTAAAGCTCTTATACTTACACTTACAATATAAAATGATTAGCTGCTCCGGTAAGACTGCTATCATTGCGTAAAATACAATCATGCCCAACACAAGGATACCCGGAGTACTGCTGTCATAGTAATTAGAGTTATGAGAAATCCACTTAGTTATAAGTATAAATATAGCTGCCCCAACTAATACGACTTTAGGAACAAACGACATATTTGCTAGTTCGTTTCTTTGATCTTCCTTTTCGGAGCCTTTTCGATAGTGCCCTTTTTTAAGCGAAATATAATAACGGACCATTATAGGTAAGTGCGTACTGTATCCTTTCACTTCTTTTATAAACAAACGGGATAGAATACACAATACTTAAACCTATTAAAACAACAGTAATCCAAAAATGTATGATAATTATTCCCTCTTTCAACGGAAAAAGAGAATAAGGTGCTGCTAAATAATAATTTATAGCAAACATCAATGCTTGTAAAAAAATACCTAGTATTAATACAACACTTATACTTTCCCTACTTTGGCGACCAGATTCTAGCGGTTCCCTCAGTACTGCAAAATCTTCCTCCCTTAATCTGCCCATTGTTTTTCTATTCAACTCCGTTCATTTATTAAACTCCTATCCCTCGTTTTGATCCTCACTAGAATACAAATAACCTCGCTCATTAAAATTGAAACTCTTGTATTTATACTTACAATATAAAATAACTAGCTGCTCTGGAAGGACAAACAGCATGACAAAGAATAGACTGATACCAATAGTACTAATTAAAATAGAATCTATGTTAAACTCGGGTATTATCCTCACAATATATCCGACAATGAACACTATCATTAACCCAAAGACAATAGCAGGAAAAATTAGAAGAGTAGTATTCTTTTCTAGTTGACCTCTAACCTGGTCTCTCTCGCTTCCCTTTCTATAATGTCCTTTTTTCAATAAAATAAAGAATCTTACACATGTAGCAATGAATATCACTAAACCACAACTAAGGATAATATATGTAACCTTGAGCAATTTCTCGGCACTTACTACTTCCCCCCCTGTAACCTCTCCAATTAAGAACAAAGAACAGATAAACAAGGAGATGGAAAATAAATTTTGAGAAACTAAAATAGAGATTAAATACTGAATTCTATTAAACTTCCTATAAACCATTGGTATAGCAAAAACAAGCGACAGTATAATCAAAGCAACTGTAAAATATAAATGAATCTCTATAATTTTATCTTTATAAGGAAATACTGTATTCGGACCAACCATGAAATACTCTAATGAAAATACTAAGGCTTGTAGAAAAACTGATATAAATAATATTGGCCCTAAACCTGATGGACTTTGTCGACCAGATTCTAGTGGTCCTTTTAAAACTGCATAATCTTCCTCATTTAGCCTTCCCATTATTCTCCTAGTCATCTCCCATTTATTTATTAAACTTCTATCCCTCGTTTTTCTTAGATTCCCAGTAACACTTTCATATTTATAAACATTCTGCCATCATTAACGATATATAAAATATATAAATATTCCAAATCGTTAAAAATGTACATTTTAAATTTACAATATAAGATGACAAAAAAAGAACGATACATAGGCTTCAATAATTTAATTTAAACAACCTATACCCCCAAATTGCACCAAGCCCATACCAATGATGGCATAGGCTAAGTTTTTGATTGTCATTATTTATAAATTACAAAACACCTATACTCATTTCCACATAAGAAGAATCGTTTGTATGCATTTTTTTGATTTGAATAAAGAGTGGGGTTTTCTGAATATAGTTTTTCTGCTCCATATAGGTAGATAATTCTTGATATTTTTCTTGAGATTTCATGTCAAAATCACCCTGCACTCGAGTCATAAGTAAATGATCTACACAAAAATAGCTCGTAAACTTCACTGCTTCCTCACGAGGTATAGCTATAGAAGTTTCACTTATTTGTATAAATATCTCAGCTGTCATAACCCCTTCTGAGGACTCACCAATAACCGAATAAAATACCACTCCTGTAGGTGTATAATTATATTCAGATAATATCTGCGCGAAATCTTGGAATGCTAATTCAATTTCTTCAGGGACAAAATTGTAAAGTTTAGAAGCTACATGACGATAAGCAATTTGATGATTTTCGACGATCATTCTTCATCACCCTGACTTTTTAATGGAGCATATAAATCGACTATATATTCTCCATACACATTTAAAAGAATACAATAAAAGTAATCTTCAATCTCTAAATTATTTTCATTAGAAAATGCTTGTACTTCAGCAAATGCAATATTGATATCAAGCTTTTCGTCAGCCTGCCTTAATAATAACGCTCGATTTAGTTTAAAATCCTTTTGGAAAGTAAAGTCAGAGTCCTCTGTTACCTCTACTGGACTACTTATTGGCAAATAATATGTAAATTCCCCTAATGTTTGATCCGTGTCGTTCCCTTTGTAAGAGAAAAATAGAGGTCCATTTCTATATACATCTTTACTTAAAGCAATATCGTCCAAATAATAAATACCTTCCTGCCAGCTTTCTTTTTTACCCTCAGTTTTATAAACTAGCAAGTTTTCGAACATTAGTGCACATAATTCAATTCCCATCAGTTTCACCTTCTCTATTCAGATTCCAAACTATTCAAGTAACCACTTTCATTAAAATTAAAGCTTTTAAACCGCATTTTACAATATAAGATTACTAGCTGCTCCGGTAAAATAAATAGCATGACATAAAAAAGGGTTATGCCAATAAGAATTACTCCGTACATATTGAAATCGTTAATAGCAGAATTTCTAATAATATATTGAAGAACCAATACTAATCCAATTCCAACTATTATAGCTGTAGGTAACAACGATTTTTTTTCAAATTTTATCCGAAGGAGCTCCTTACTAGAACCTTTTCTATATTGTCCTTTTCGTAACAAAGTATAAAATCGAACAAATGTTAAGAGAAAAACAAGTAAACCAATAAATAATAAAATATATGTAAAATTTAGAAGAGACTCAGGAGTTGCCTTCATCCCTTCTCCTTCTTTTCCTATAAAAAATAACGCACAAATAAATAAAGGAAAAGTAAAAAGATTTTGAGAGACTAATATGGTCAATAAATATTGGACTTTTTGGCTTCTACGATATATGAATGGAATAGCATAAATAATTGAGAGAATAACTAATACACTAGTAAACCAAAAGTGCACCTCTAAAATTTTCTCTTTATACGGGAAAATAGAATCGTAAGCTGCCACGTAGTATTCTAATGCATAAATCATAGGCATGAATATTGCCCCTAATATTAAGGCGGTTGCCAATTGTGATGGGCCTTGTCTTCCAGACTCTAAAGGTATTCTTAAAACCTCAAAGTCTTCTTCCTTCAACTTACTTACCAAATGTCTCTCCTCTTTCTTACCGGAACAAACCTTTTAATTTATCCATTACGGATTCGTCGTCTTTACCTTTTGCATTTAGTAACATATTGACACCTACGCCTGCGGCTGCCCCTAAAAATGTCCCTAGTCCTGGTATTGGTATTAACGCAGTGCCAGCTGCAGTTAAGCCTACTTGAATGGCACTACCGATTGCCACATCGGCAGCAGTTTCTCCAACTGCTCTTACATGTGCTGCTCCATCACTCGATCCATTCTCCTTGGCAGTACTATAATTATCATAGTAGCTTAATCCAGCAGTGATCGGTGCAACAGCTTTAGTGGCTCCTCTTACTAACCCATTTTGTGCAATTCCTCTTAAATCGAAGACATCCTTAAAACCTTCTCCTGCACCTCTCAGAGTGGCGGAACCAATAGTTTTACCCTTTTCCCCTAAAGTAGTATTCTCTCCCCAATATCTAAGATGAGGATGTTTCTCTAACACCATTTCTCCTTGCGGTGACCAACCAGACTGCCCTGGCTTCCTTCCAGCATATTTTAACATCCCACCACTCTCGTTTGGAAAGCCCAATACTCCCATGGCTAGTGGACTAGCATAAATTCGATAAGAAGTGCTTCCTTTTTGAGGAACATAAAATCTTAGATCAGAAGATAGTTCCCCATTCCTAGTAGCCATCCACATAAGAAACCCTGATTTAGCATCCTTCGCGATAGTATTAGCATTACCATAGTAACCGAGAGAGTCATTAAATTTATCAAAATCACTATCTTCTGAGACTTTACCAGCTTCACCAGAAGCATCTTTATCCGCTACAGAGCCTGGATCATTTACACTCGTAGACATATCACTAAGAATCTGATCAGTAGCAGTATACTGAGCCCATTCCTCAGCTGGAAAATTTATATCGGAAAGACCTGACTTCATCAGTCCTTCCATTTCATGTAGCCACGTATCAAGTGTTTTCAAGTTAGACTCTACAGAAGAAAGTGATGAGGTTTGAGTCGAATCAAACTCATGTAAGTTTTCAACAGTAAGATCCTTCTTTTTACGAGAGTCCGTTACACCTTGCTGTACTTCACTATCATCTAAATGAGGCAATGCCACTATATCAGCAACCCCATCCATTATGGCGTTTGACTCCTCAGTTAAATTACTAGTAGTGTTAGATATTACGACCAGTCCTTCTTCAACCTCTCCTTCCAGAAAGCTCTCTTGAATATGACCAGCGTAATCGGGCTCCAACGAATCCAGAGCAGATTTTATTTGGTTTAGCTTTGTTTTGAAATCTTGATTAAAATCTAAAAAGAATTTATGGAAAGGGAGATGGCAATCGTTGTAAAATAATCGGATAGCCGCTCCCCCCTCCCCGGTTAATGAGTGATCCAACTCCACTAAACCAGTTATAGAAGTTTCAATTACCTTCATTTCTTCCTCTAAACGCGTCAACATATCCACGTTATTTTTTATTCCTGTCTGAAGTAAATCTACATCCAATACCTTCATTGAGCCATCATCCTATGGCCACCTGACCCATTTATACCTGTTGAAATGTTTTCATCTGTCTCTTTCATAAATGCAACTGAATCTTTAGTTGTAAGGATATTTTCTCCTAATAGCTGTTGATATTTAATTAACAAAGTTTCTAGATTTATGGAGAGCTCATTTAACTTATTAGCCACGTCTAGCACATTTCCTTCAATTGGCGCCTCTTTTGTAGGATTTAACGCTTCATTGGAGGCTGTCATTTGCTCTAATTGGTTCTCTACATCGGCATAAACAATTTTTATTTCCTCTGACATATACATACACCCCCGCTATTATTTCATATTGTTAGCCGCTTCCTCCGCTAAAAGCCGATCAATAGTCGCTTGGATACTAACTATCTCTGCTTGAAGCTCCTCAATTTTTGCGGCAATTGCATCAAATACAGCACTAAATTGAGTTCCTATAATTTCTAAATAAGGTTGATGTATTCCTGATTCACGAATCTCATCAAATGCTGTCGCTAGTGTTCCATACCAAGTAGTTGGAGTAAGCTCCGGTTCCATACATTTAGGCTCATTGGACTGAAATTCTCCCTGCTTCCCTGTGAGAGAAGCTTGACACGCATTTAACCTAGCTATCTTCGCTTTAACTTCTGCTAGCTTCATATACCAATACATAATCAAATTAATTCACCCTCCCTTATACCCTTCTTCTTTTTTGGAGTACCGTTTGACGTTTGTGCAAGCTTTGGCAAAAATACAACAAAGAGAATAATAATTCCACTGGCTATAATCAATAGGAAAACAAGAGTCAGAAGGTTCCCATTTGAACTACCTTCTTGCTGTTGCTGTGAGAGGTTCCCTTGCGTTTTCGTCTCCAACTCCCCAGAAGTGAAAAGCTTTAATTCTAAGGAGCGTGCTGCCACCGTACTATTCTCACCTCTTTCATCACTCTGAAAAAGGAAGGATGAGTCAGTACGATTAGGCAGCTTCTTCCTACCGTCAAAATAAATATCAAACTGCTTAATAGGAATCGTGTTTTTCATTTCTGTTTTCTTCACATCATGTAGATAATCGGTATTTTTCTTAAATTCTAGCTTTTCATATAACAAAGGCTCTAATTCATCGATTGTTTTATTTTCATCTGCTAGCACTACTCCACTTTTAGGAAAACAGAGTAGCGCTGTACAGAGGACAACTAAAATGACCTTTTTAGCCTTCATACGCTTCATCTACTGTCGTAGCGTTTTGGCCATTGTTTTTGCTTACAAAATAGGATACTACTAGCATTATGATTGCTATAACGCCTGTAATGATTACTCCTATCGTAAAGTTTGTCTCCGCCTCATATTTTATTGAAAGATACACGTTGGATAAAATATCAGGTACGTTCACATCTGGCACCGCTAAAATCAGCAATGGAATAATGTAAATACACATAAGTACTATTCCAGCTAGCCACCCGGCTGCCTGCCCAAACTCTAATGCCGCGCGAACAATGGATGCACTTGCTAATAGTAATAGCACCGTAAATATCGTCCATTGAATGGCACGATCGTCATTTAAGATGTACATATTAATACTGTATAGGCTAATAATAATCCCAACTAAAAGAGATAAGATGATTGTCATTGCTATACGAAGTCCAACTGCCCCATCCTTTAATTGATACGTAAAGTAACCTATTAGTAGACTACTAATCAGTAGAACGATAAATAAGATAACTGGTGGAACCTTTTGTCCTTCCTCTGAGACAGCAGCTGCTCCTTTTACTCCTAGTGGATTCACAAAATGGTTAAATGCATAACCATTTTCCTGTCCATCTACATAAGTGTTTGCTAGGAAGCTTTGTATGTCTCCATCAAAATCAGACATAGCATCCACGTTTGTCTCCCATTTGTTACTAAACTCATCAGATGTAGTTTTAATGTTATCTGCTTTTGCGTGCAATTCATTTGCGTAATTTACCAAGTTATTCTGACGGTCCGATAACGTATTCATCATTTGACTAAGAGAAACTAGCTGATTACTTACATTTTGTTGACTGGATGCAACTTCTCCCTCACCTACTGTTTGCTGAGGTTCTGCACCTAACATAGTAGCTGGGTTTTGAATTTGCTGCAGCAATACATTCGCCTGCTTATCAATCGTATCTAAGTCATTTAGTAAGGATAAATGCTGCCCTTCCACTGTTTCTCTTTGACCGGACATAATAGCAGCAAAGGTTGTACTCAAATCGGTCATTCCTAATTGAGTTTCCGGTATACTTTCTTCTACTGCAGTCCAGCCTTCTAATTCTAATTCATTAACATCAACTACATTTTTAAGTAAGGCTGTTAAAATTTCGTCTTCTAGCAGGGCATCCTTGTTGGTGCTTTCCCCTCCTTCATTCAACGTATACTCAAACTGCTCTAAAGTTGCATAATAGGACAATAAAGAGCTTAGCTCTGTATTGGTAACTCTTTTACTAAACAATTCTTGTAATCTAGTTTTCTGTTCGGCTGTTAGATTAGCATGAGTCAATAATGATTCTTCTTTTTGACTAATCTCTAACCCTATCCTTACCGTATCAGCCGGGTAGGTGTCTATAATTTGTTGCACGGATTGATATTCCCTGTAAACGGCCTGATAATCTGTTAAAAGACTTGTATATTCCTTAGCAGCAGTAGCATAATCATTTGTTCCTTCTTGATTGGAACTGCTCCACACGTTTTCTTTTTGAGAAATAAGCGCGGTGACATTTGTCAATTCACCTTGTAGCTGATCCAAATCAGTTAACAATGTAGACTCTGGATCTGTTTCAGCTATTTTTGTTTTTAAAGACTGTAGAGCTGTAAGGATTTCATTAACCTTTGTACGCTCCTCCTCTAAAGTAGGAAGAAGTGTCCCTGTTTTTGCTGCAGCCTTTTGTTCCATTTCTGTACCGATTGGAACTAGTTGCTGTGGATCAGTTCCAACATCCATTATCCCTAGTACAGCAGTACCGTTCTTTCTTGCCTCAATTCCTTTTTCTAAGCTTGCAAGCACCGAGTAGTTGTAGCGATCGATTGCAGTTTTTTGAACGACAAGTAAGTCATTAAGCTGGCGATCTACCTCACTTTTTCGGAGCTCAGACAATGCATTGAACTTCTCCTGGTTGGCATCTATAATGTTGTTCACTTTGTAAATTTCATCATTTAACTTTTCGTTGCTATCTTCTAGCTGCTGAACGGTTTTATTGAAATGCTCTGCTTGAGAAGCGGCAGCAACCTTTATCTTTGCAAGACTGTCATCTTGGACTTGTCTTAAAATTTCTTTTTGACTATCCTGGAACGTTTTATATTGCTGGACGTAGCTGATAAATCCAGTCATTTGGTTTCCGAAAGTTTCCGCATTTTCAATCCTTGCAGCGTGAGAATTATTAGCTGAACTCATTGTTGAAAGTAATCCAGCCATCTGTTCCTTTTGTCGTTTCATTTCTTCAGCAAGTGTTTCAGATTCCGGCTTATAGTAAGCTGACATCGTCGATAGAAACTCAGTTTCCTTACCTAATATATTCGCAAATTCCTTTTTAATATGATCCATTTCCTGTGCTACGTATGTCCAATAAAGAGTAGACACCTTTTCATTTACACGATTGGTAGCTGACTCGATCTCATGCAGCACTCTCTCTTTTCGTAGCCCAGCCTTTTGTGAATGCACCTTATAAGAGAATTCTGCTCTTTCCGGATTTTGCTGATCATAAGACATTACATTGGAAGAAAAGTTAGAAGGGATATAAACGATTGCCTCATACTGATTTGACTTCAACCCATTTTCAGCTGCCCCTCGGCCGACTACCTTCCATTCATATGGTGAATCGGTAGCTAGTATCGTCACTACCTCTACCCCCATGTCAATACTTTCCTGACCTTTTGTAATCCCTTGATCCTCATTAACAATGGCAATAACTCTTTTATTTGGATTATCTAAATCTAATATGCTGACCCCCATCAGCTGAAAGAACAAAATAGGGAGAGCTAATATTAGAACAATCCCAGCAACTATTTTCCATAATCCCGTTCCCTTTAAATTTTTCATTGGGTGATCTTCCTCTCCATCTTACATAACGGAATTAACACCTTTGTGGCGTTTCCATTGAATACGTAATGCGCATAGCCTAAAGGCAGTTCTGCCTCTTTTCTTTCATAAGGTACTGTATAAAGCGTTTGCTCTGATTTTTTCATAAATACTAATCCTTGTCTTACGAGCTTCAATTCATTCGTAAATGCATCGAAGCCTTTTGTAATTTCTGAGTTGTTAGCCGATATAATCACATTAAAGCCTAGATGAGTATATTTTTTCATTAGCTTAGATAGACGATCCTGAATGCCTACATCTGCGAGCTGTAAAAATCTCGTATAGCCATCAATGATGAAATAGGCAGGGACGATTGTTGGTGATTGTCCGTTTTGCAAGCTTTCTAGATAGCTACTTTCCACTTCTACATAATGTTGCTCCACGTTGGTAATCCAATCTACCAATCGATCTTTCGTTTCTAAGTAGTCTACTTTTGGTTCGTCTGAGAATGCTGCAAGACCTCGATCAAATGAATCAAAGATAGCAATAAAGCCATTCTCCATTTCTAATAATTGATGTAATAACCACTTAATCGTATTCGTTTTACCTCTTTGAACCGGACCAATCAGCATTAGATGACGATTTTTATTAAAGTTAATCGGAATCGTTCTAACTGTTTCTTCATCTAAGCCAAGCTGTACTATTCCAGGCATTACGTCATCCTCTAAATAGTTTTGGAAGTTGTCGCTGTTTAACTCAAGCGGCAGCATTGGAATTGGCTTTGGTGCAGGCATATCTGCATAAGCACTCTTCAATGCTTGCACTTTTGACTTAATAGATTCTAAAATTTCGAAATCGTCTACTCCATGTGCTGGGAGGAATAATTGTGCAAACTTTGCTTCTTCTTTTTTAATAATCGCTCTTCCTGGGAAAGGCTCTAAGTCAAATGGAACTCTTCCAATGACGCCATACGACTCTGTGCTATCCATTAAATAATGGACTATTTTAGTTTTTAAATTGTTCATGAGTGATTGTCTAATGGACTGTACTCTTGTTGCAGATACAAGCAGATGAATACCTAATGATTGTCCATCTCGACCAAACTGGATGAGCTGTGCCTCTAGCTCTTCCATTTCCTCACGCACAATATCATAGTTATCCACTACTATGTAAATAAGAGGTAATGGAGATTCTGATACTTTATTGTACATATGGATATTACTCACTTCTGCCAATTGGAAGGCTATCTTTCTGTTGGATATCTCATCCTTTATTAGCTTTATAAGCTTATCTCGTTTTAACTCCTCATCCATCGTAAAGTAATCAGCTGTATGTGGCAGCTGCCTCATAGGAAGAAGAGATCCATTTCCATAATCTAAAATGTAAAGGTGGGCCTCGGCAGGGCTGAGATTGTCTGCTATACCTAGTAAGAGTCTTAATAATGTATAAGATTTCCCATAACCTGAGGAACCAAAGATCCCTACATTCCCGTCCTTCTTCCATTCGTAATAAATTGGATTTTGCGCCTGTTTTTCTGGTTCATCTATCATTCCAAGTAAGAAGGCATCCTCCATTTCTTCTATATGCTTGGACTGAGTAATCCTTAAAGCCAAAGGTGGCAGCCATGGACTTTGGAGCTTTTGGATAGCCATTTCTTCTTGGGTTTGAGCAATTTTAGCAGTCACTGCCTCAATTTCTGTCATTTTACTCTTTTTCTTACTTACCTTCGTTTCAATGCCCGTTAGTGGAACTAGCCCTAAATCAGTGACAATTGCAATGTCCTCTTCTCCTTCTAGCGTTTCTTCCATATACGGCGCACCACTCCAAGCAGATTGGAACAGCTCGTAGACCTCATTATTTCCTACCTGCAAATATCCTCTACCTGTCACGGTAATGGAAGCTGCATCACTATTTTTCAGGATTTCCTTACTATCGTTCGCATCCTGAACCTTCAGCGCTACTCGGAAGCGAGCATTACTCCATATTTGTTCATCGATGATTCCGCCAGGTTTTTGAGTAGCAAGGATTAGATGTACTCCTAAGCTACGTCCAATACGAGCAGTACTTACTAGCTCCCGTATAAATTCTGGCTCCTCGCTCTTTAGCTCTGCGAACTCATCAGAGATAAGAAAAAGATGTGGAAGTGGTTCAAGAGAAAGACCGTTTTTATACAGCGTTGTATAGTCATCGATATGAGCAACCTCATACCGATCAAATAAGCGCTGTCTACGTTTAAGCTCGCTATTGATAGATGTTAAGGCACGCATACTAAAGTTTTTACTGCCTTCAATATTCGTTATTGTTCCTAACAGATGAGGGATTTTCTTGAACGGCTGTGCCATTCCCCCTCCTTTATAATCGATAAGTAAAAACGCAACCTCATGCGGATGAAAATGAACCGCAAGTGATAAAATATATGTTTGGAGAAATTCACTTTTCCCCGATCCAGTTGTACCAGCCAGTAATCCATGCGGGCCATGTGCTTTTTCATGTAGATTTAAATGAACAAGCTCTTTTTTCCCTTTGAGCCCTATCGGAACTGCAAGAGATTTAGCGGATTCATTTGTTTTCCAATATTGTTGAATTGGAACATCTTCCACATCTTTTACCTCAAACATTTCTAAAAAGCTAACTGAATTCGGAATCGAATTTTTCATACCTATTTGGTGATTCAATGTTCGCAACATCCGAGAGAATCGCTCATTAGTTGTAGCGTCGTAGTCATCCAAATAGAAGGGCCTGTTTACAGCCTTACCTTCCTCTATTAAAATATCTCCTTCACGATCATTTACATATCGAACGAGTGTATGAACGTTCTCCGTCATCCGTTCCTCAGCCGATTCAGCAAAAATTACCGAGAATCCTAATTCTTTTGTATTCTTTTTCTCTAAGTATTCCATGATGACGTGCTCTGCTATTAAAGATGTATCCGAAATGATAAATACTAGATGAGGGGCAAATCTTACTTTCCCTTTCATCTCATCCACATCTCTTTCCCGAATTATTTCGTAAAGTGAGGACAATAATTGATCACGAGTTTCCTCATTGTGGATTAAGCCTTTCGCATGCATGTTTGGAAGTGTGGAGTGAGGGAGCCACTTCATCCATTCATAATCCTTGTATTCTTTGTGATTAAAAATATTAATCACACGAATATCATGATAGCTATGAGCAAAGGCTAGCTGTCCAATTATTTGTTGAAGCTCCCGTTTGACCACATTTTCCTTACCGATCAATCCTAAAATACCTTGATGTAAATCGGTTGTTATTGGTGCAGATTGGATGGTTTGATATACCTTTTCCATTCTTTGCGCTTCTTCAAGTAGGTCGTCCACTTCTCTGTTTGCTAAATCCCCAGAGCTAAGCTTTATTTCATAGCTTGATGGGACATCCCCAATGCCTAATCTAAATTGCAGAAAGTCATGGCTTTCTAAACTTTTCTCCCAAATTCGTCCCGATAACTCCTCTGTCATTATCTTCATTTTTTCAAAGGATGGATAATGATACTCGAGCACAAACTTTTGCTTTTCCGATAAGCCATCCAGCTCTTCTCGTAAATTTGCCATATAGGCCGCATAAACTCTTCTTCGCTTCGCTTCGTTTTCTTTTCTCTTTTTACGTTCCTTAAAGAAATTAATCGTAGATGTAACAAGGACAGCCATGAACATCGTGATCGATATGATGACAAATACCCCTCGTGGAACAAAAATGGTAATCGTTCCAATAGCGATTAGCATGACAAGCGGTAGTGCAATCGTCATCAATAATCCTCGACCTGCTGCATCACTTTCCTGAGCAGGAAAGGAGATAGATACTTTATCCTCTGGTAAGTCATAAATCATCCGAGGTGTTCTTCTATATTCAGGGTACATAGCATATCTTTCCGTTTTAGGTAATTCTATTTCAGGTAGCGTGCTTATATATTCCTTATTTGTCACTATTTCGATTAAATCTCTTTGAACCAGTTTAATCTCCATAAATGCCCATTGTAGTACATCGCCGAGCTGAATAATTTGGTTAGTACCGCAACGTTTTCCGTTTAGATATAAAGGACATGCAAAATCCTTTTTGATAATCCAGCCATCATTGATTTTATTGAAAGAGAAATGACCAGTCTCCACTTCAGGGAACATAATATTCGTACGATGAAAGGTTGCTTGTTCCTCATGACAGTCGAATGACACTTCGTTTGTATAATCGATAAAATAAGTTTTTGTCTGAACCGGTAAAGAAGATACGAACACTTTTAAGATCTTATCTCTCTGCTCAATTGCAAGACCACTTTCTTCTGTCAACACTCCCAATTCCTGTGCCCCGTCGTGAAGGACTAATTGATTTTCCTTATTTTCAATCCTTATTTCTCCAAAAAGAAAAGGGAAACTTTGGACGGTCACATCATGCTCTATAGCAGGGCCAATGGTTAGTGTTGTAAACTCTCTTTGTTTTATCTCTAATCGTTGATAATCTTCTCCATAAAATACCCATAGCTGTAACAACCTGAACACCCTCTTTCGTACCCTGATAGTTTATTAAAATAGCCAAATAATAAGTGAGTAGTTTCTAACATTAATTAGCTGCGTTTTCTTCAGCTGCTGGTGTTTCTGGTGCAGCTGGTGGTGCTTCGGTTGCAGCTGGTGTTTCCGGAGTCGCTGGTGCTGGTGTTTCTGCTGGTGCGGTTTCTGGTACTGGTGCTGCCTCCGGTTCTGCTGTTTCATTTTTTGCTTCTTTTTCTTTTTCTATTTTCTGTGCTTCTTCCTCTGCCTCTTTTTCAGCTTCCTCAGCTTCTAGCATTAGCTTTTCAAATTCCTCTACCTCTTGGTCAATTTCATTCAGAAGAATTTGCATTTCTTCGCCAGTAAGGTCTTTGTCTGCTTTAACTTCCTCGCGTCTTTTTAGTAACCCAAAGGTAATTAGCTCTCCGTCCTCCATCGCTCTTGCAATGTCAACAGCATCTTCTGCCTCACCTCGACCTAGGTGAATCCAATATTTCAAGTACTCTGCATCTGTTTGAAGGGTTATATTAGATAACACATTTTTCTTTTGTTCTTCGTCTAATCTTTCATTAGTCACCGATGCGTACGCTAACTCATACAGAACAATGTAGGGCATCCCTTTTACAGAATAAGGTTCTAATAAGGTCACTACCTGACTATAATTTTGTCCTAGAAAGTATTCATGGCTAAGTGTATAAGCTTCGTTCTTTGGCTTTTCATGTACAAAATAAATGATAGTAAATATGATTGCAGGAAGAATTAGAATGCCAAGTCCGATTGCTAAGTATTTAGTCCACTTCCATTTCTTTCTTGGTAGCTTGATATTGCCCATTTCTACGATTTCAAGCTGTTCCATTTTTTCTGTAATATAGTCCAATAGAGCTTGACTATCCTTCATACCCATGATGGTAGCTCCAACTTCCTTGAGCTCTAATATTTCGGAGTACTTTAAGTACTCTTCAAAGGTGAATGAATTGTCTATGGCTGCTGCTACCACTGCTTTTGTTTCAAGCCAGAGCCTATCTTCATCTGTTTCATACGGAGGTAAACTTCCTAATACACCATAGTAAAGAAACATTGGATCCAAAGCCTTGCTAAAGATTATATTTTCCGGGCATACTATTAGGTTTAGTCGGGGATAAGGGTGAGAGCAAACCTTTTCTACTAGCTGATAACCTAGCATCCACCTAGATTTTTCTTCTTCTCGATGAATGTCTCTAAAACGCATATGGTCTTTTGGAATCTCGGCTTGAACAATTAATTCGTCGTCAGTAATAACAATCTCCTTAGAGATCTTTGGGTTAACTTCTTTTAGGAAGATTATTTCCTCGGTACGCTTAAAAGCAACTCTTTCCTTTTGAAATACAAAGGTGGTTTTATTGGCTTCCTCATTAATTTCCGCACCCGTACGATTTTTCAAATATGTATATGGTCTATCTTTAAGTTTGGTTTTTGTTTTGCTCATATCATTCTGTTTAGGGGCCATGTCCATTTCTCCTTCAAATGATTTCAATTCGATCGCCGGTCGTAATGCCGCATTCAGACATTGTTAAATGCCCAGGGAATAATTTATCCTTGTTTACCACGCGTATCCAATGACCCTCACGCTTTGGGTTGGAAATGGAAGCAGCCTGCCACGCAATATCAATCATCTTTTTCATCGTGTAGTAATCAGATAGTCGGAGGTCAATAACTTTCCCGTTATACTTTGAAAGGTCAACTGTAATTTCTATATACAAAATGTAACACCTCTCCTAAAGAGTGTAAGCTTGCTTAAAATAGTTGAAAATGAAGGAAAAGCGCCTTCCAATATGGAATGACGCTCTATATATTACATCCTGAACAATACTCCAAGTTACCCTCTGATTTGGCTTGCAATTTGTTGATCTGCATCTTGTAGAGCTTGACCAGTGCGGCTTAACTGTACGCTAACTTCGCTTAATAGCTCACGCATATCATTGAAATGTGGCTTAAGTCTTTCATATTGTTCAGCAAAGGCTGCACTAGAAGCACCTTCCCACATAGATTGCAATTCACCGATCATACCGTCCAAACGACCGATTTGAGAAGCAACCTCACTTGACTCATGACTGTAACGTGATGCCATTGCATCCAACTCAGCTGGTGTTACGCGAATAATTCCTGACATTTCATACATCTCCCTTTTGTTTAGTATTTTGATGAATTTATAAAATAACTGTGAGAGCTAACTACAAGATGAACTTGCCGTTCCTTCACAGATACTTCCAATACACTTTACTTCTTTTACCAAATACATTACAAATATTTTACAGAAAATATTTGTTAATGGATATTTTTTACTTTTAATATACTTCTAACTATTTAATTTACTAAAAAAACCATTTACTATAGCCATATCCCCCTATTTGGTAATCTCTAAACCTCTTACCTTATATTTTTTTTAGAGATTAAAAGGAGTTTAAGTCCATTGCCTAATATAATAAATAACATTCTCAAACTAAGTAGTCAAAGCATCCAAAAAAATCAAAAAATAACCTTAGAACTAAACGCTCATAGACTTTTGTCCCGTTAATTTAATATTTTAAATTTAATAATATATTTTTACTCTAGATAATTTATTATTCAAACTAAAATATCAATAATTTATCACTTTTAACATAAACCAATTATTTTGACCCATCTTTTGTAACATTGCATCTGTCAAATATCTTAGTTCGAAGATACTTGAACTCATAATAACTTTCATCAAAATTTTCTTCCAACTCTCCATTCCATTACAAAAACATTACAGAAAAGATTCAAAACACCATTATAAATACCATTTTTATTTATTCAGATGCTTGCCAAGTATGTTACAGGTGCCAGGCACCTGTAACATACAAACTTAGTATCCGAAACATTTTTGCGCACAAAAAAATATAAAAATTACAACCAAAATAAGTAAGATATAACAAGGTGTAATGATCCAGAAGGAATAATATAATTTTTTGTTGAATACATTGTTATCCGACAATACGCGAGTAGAAAGTTTTTTTTCACAAAAGGGGAATACGGTATGAACGTTTACTGTAAAGGTGTTTTTAGTGAGATGGATTTGGCGGTTAACTCTATTATCAAGTTGATAGAGACTTTAAGCGATGAAGATTTGAATATTAAGCCAACCGAAGGAAAATGGTCGATTGGAGAGCTACTATCGCATATGTCAGTTATATGTAAAGCTGACTATCTGATTGGAGCGGGAGCTTCGGAGGAGGAGATGGACCGTTTCTATGAGGAAGCGGAGCCGGAAATGAATCGGAAGGCAATAGCTGATGCTCTAATTAACAATTACAATTATCTAGTAAACGGCATAGCAGGATTACGAGAAGAGGAGCTCCTACAGGAAACGGCTTCATTTTTTGGAGTAGTTCATTCACGTTATGAATGGCTATTAGACACTCAAGCTCACCTGTTTCATCACCGTGGGCAGTTGCACGCAATGATTGTTCATGTTCTAAAGAAAGAACCGAACATCCAATTGTTTGAGTAAGCTCAAAATAGGTATTTTATGGTTTGGCGCATGGACCGTATACCAAAGGTATATTGGATAAAAGTCATCTTGA